>NZ_VHTA01000008.1:0-238127 GCF_030851525.1 Vibrio sp. 2017_1457_13 | reverse complement strand
AGCCAACCAAAATTAGTGTGCCAATGAAGCAGAAGCGTTGCATGATGAACCCCGGCTTCTTGGAGCAAGTCTTGTTAGCTGGATTTAAGTTGGCGGCTAAATTCTAACCATTCATGCGGACGCCCTGAGTGCTCACCCTAGCGACTCTCACCGCAGTCTTTATTGCCGCAACTGGGCCTGCCCCATTAACCGTGGTCAGCGAAACGCCCTCACCTTGGACATTCGCTGCGATCGGTTTTATTGTCGTGACGATGGGCTGGATGCCGGCACCGATTGAAATTTCGAGCTTAACCTCAATGTGGCTAAAAAGTCAGCGCCGCCAACAAAATGTGACTGCACAGTCAGCACTGTTTGATTTTAATGTCGGCTATATTGGTACTGCCGTGCTCGCTATCGTGTTTCTTGCCCTGGGCAGTTTGGTGCTACACGGTACAGGGGTTGAACTGGCACAATCAGGGATTGG
This sequence comes from Vibrio sp. 2017_1457_13, assembly GCF_030851525.1. Lineage (NCBI taxonomy): Bacteria > Pseudomonadati > Pseudomonadota > Gammaproteobacteria > Vibrionales > Vibrionaceae > Vibrio > Vibrio sp. 2017_1457_13. The sequence goes on along the minus strand of NZ_VHTA01000008.1, from coordinate 237,664 downwards.
ATTTTCTCATCAGCTGGTTGGTTTGTACGCTTCCACCATTGGTGAATGGTCGCGCTATTTGATTGCTGTTATCGCCTTTTTCTGTATTTTTGGCAGCACGATTACCGTGATTGATGGCTATTCGCGTGTAATTGCCGAAGCACAGCGTTTACTGCAACATAAAACTCACGCTTCGCCTCGTTTGTTTCAAACATGGCTATTTATCGTTTCAGCGCTGGCGTTAGCCATCATTGTCTTTTGGGCGTTTGCCTTGATGCCGATGCTCAACTTTGCCATGGTAATGGCGTTTATGACCACGCCATTTTTTGCCCTACTTAATTACATCTTAGTCACTAAGACCCCTTTACCAGCCGAATTAGCGCTCGGTAAAAAAACGCGAGCGTTATCGATCGTCGGATTGATTTATCTATTCGGCTTCTTAGCGCTGTTTATTTGGTGGAAATGGCTAATCTAATCGTAAAAGCGGATGCTCTATTTCACGTCCGATTCGAACGGATCAAAAAAGGCTTTGTCATTTGACAAAGCCTTTTAACATTAAAGCGTACGAGATATAACGTTAGTTATGTGAAACCACAATCAAACGCAGTGAATCAAGTTGATATTGCGCTTGAGAAATATACCCACTTAATGCGCTCATCTGCTGCTCTAATGCGCTGATCTCTTCATCACGGATATTCGGGTTAACCGCTTTTAGTGCCAATAAACGTGCCAACTCTGCGTGCAAGTTATTCTCCATCTCCTGCTTGGCCTGCTCACGAATTGCCTCTACTTTCGCGCTAACCGCAGGATCGCTGGCGACGATTAAACGATGTATTTCAGCCTGCACAGAAGCCACCAATTTACTGGCTAAATGACGATTCACCGGGCTTAACTGGCGATTAAAGCTTTCAAAATCGACTTGCGCCGATAAATCATTGCCGCGGCCATCCATCAGAATACGGATAGGGGTTGCGGGTAAGAAACGGCTGATACCGCTGCTCTTAGGCGCTTGAGCATCCACCAGATAGACCATCTCTAATAGAATCGTCCCCACTGGCAGCGCTTTATTTTTCAACAATGATACCGCACAAACGCCAACCCCTTCACTCATTAGAAGATCAATCCCACCTTGAATCATCGGGTGCTCCCAACTGATAAAGTGCATATCTTCACGAGAGAGCGCTGTATTACGGTCAAAAGTAATCGTCGCCCCTTCATAAGGCAAACCGGGATAACTCGAAACCATCATATGTTCAGAAGGCGTAACCACTAAAGCATTGTCACCACGGTCATCTTGATTTAACCCAACGGCATCAAACAAACTTAATGCGAAAGAAACCAGATTGGTATCACCATCGGTTTCTGCAATCGACTGAGCGATCTGCAACGCTTTTTCTCCACCATTCGAGTGCATTTCCAATAAACGGTCACGCCCTTGTTCCAATTGGCTTTTTAGGGTTTGATTAAGCTTAGCTGAAGCCTCGATCACGCTCTCCAATTCACTGCTGTCTGCCGTGGCTAGCATTGCGATCAAAGCTTCGGAGAATTGATCGTAGACCGCACGCCCAGTTGGACACGTTTCGGCAAAAGCATTCAATCCTTCATTAAACCAGCGAGCCAGAATCCCTTGTGACGTCCCTTGCAAATAAGGTACATAAATATCGATGTCATTTTCTTGACCAATACGATCTAAGCGACCAATCCGCTGCTCAAGCAAATCAGGGTTAAACGGCAGATCAAACATAACCAGTTGGTGAGCAAACTGGAAGTTACGTCCTTCAGAGCCAATTTCACTACAAATCAGTACCTGAGCTCCGCCCTCTTCTTGAGCAAAATAAGCCGCCGCTTTATCGCGATCAATGATCGACATTCCTTCATGGAACACCGTCGCGCGGATCCCTTCTCGCTCACGAAGAGCTTGCTCTAATTGCAACGCGGTACTTGAGCGAGATGCAATGACTAAAATCTTTTCGCTACGTTTGGCTTTAACCTTATCAATCAACCAATTGACTCGTGAATCAAACTGCCACCAGCTCGCATCATCGCCTTCAAACTCTTGGAAGATTTCTTCTGGATAGAGCATTTTCATCGCTCGCGCTTGTGGACTCAGCTTACCACCAATCATCCCCGCGACGCGCATTGAAGTACTGTACTGCGCTGGAATCTCCATCGGCAATAAATGCACGTTCCGCTTAGGGAAGCCTTTAATCGCAGCGCGCGTATTTCTAAATAGAACGCGTCCTGTACCGTGGCGATCCATAAGATTGCTGATCAACTCATCACGGGCAGCGGCTTTTTCCTGTTCGTCAGCTTGACTGTCTAGTACCCGCAGTAAGGGCTCGACGTCCTGCTCAGATAATAATTCCGCGATTTGATTTTTTGCGGTATCAGTCAATACAAGACCAGATAACAGCGCACTCACGGCATCAGCGACAGGCGCATATTGCTCTTCTTCTTTAACAAACGCGTCATAGTCATAAAAACGATCCGCATCCAACAAGCGTAAACGAGCAAAATGACTTTCGCGTCCCAATTGCTCTGGTGTCGCGGTTAACAATAATACCGCGGGTGTGCGTTCTGCTAATCCTTCGATGACTTGATATTCACGACTCGGTTTATCTTGGCTCCATTGTAAATGGTGCGCCTCATCAACCACTAACAGATCCCATTCCGCTTCGAGCGCTTGTTCAAAACGTTGCCGGCTTTTACGTAAGAAATCTAATGAACATAAAACATATTGCTGGGTTTCAAACGGATTATCCGCTTCGGCATAGGCCTCAACACAGCGCTCTTCATCAAATACCGAAAAGTGCAAGTTAAAGCGGCGTAGCATTTCTACCAGCCACTGATGCTGCAATGTTTCAGGCACCACAATTAAAATCCGCTCTGCACGTCCAGCCAACACTTGCTGATGAATGATCATCCCCGCTTCGATGGTTTTACCAAGACCTACTTCATCGGCTAACAAGACACGAGGGGCATAACGGCGACCCACTTCATGGGCAATGTATAATTGATGAGGAATTAACCCCGCACGCATACCACATAGGCCGCGCATTGGGCTTTTATGCTGCTGGTATTGATTGGTCAACGCACGATAACGCAACACAAAGTTATCCATCCGATCAATTTGCCCAGCAAACAACTTATCTTGTGGCTTATTGAAGCGGATTTGGTTACTCAGAAAAATCTCTCGCAATGCAATGCCTGCTTGTTGAGTATCTTCACGAGTCCCTAAATAGGTGAGTACGCCCTGATCTTCCACCACTTGTTCAACATTGAGTGACCAACCTTCTTGACTATCAACCGTATCACCGACATTAAAAGCCACTCGTGTGACTGGCGCATCATGACGCGCATACACTCGGTTCTCTTCGGATGCGGCAAACATTAACGTCACTGTACGAGCGTCCATCGCGACCACTGTACCCAACCCTAAATCACTTTCTGTATCACTTATCCAGCGTTGCCCTAAAGCAAAAGTCATCAAGACTACCTCATCTATTGGGATTAAACATTATCCGTTACCGTGACTGCACCGGCGTCAAGAAAAAGTCTACTTGTCCTACCGTTATGGTGCAGAAAAAGGTCGCTAATCTTACTTGATGGCGTGATACAGGTCACGCCCATTCCACGCTTTTTTTCTTGAGTGGCTGGCTGACATCAAAGTGTCACATTTTAATGGCAATGCTAATTCAATAGGTTGCTATACTGAAAAAGACCAGCAGGTTGCCAAACGATACCAAACTGGTATCAGCTTACGTCGAAGTAAGATTTGTTGGCATACGATATGCTTGTTCAAACAGAGAGTATCCATACCAGTTTGCCTTCTATCCGCAGTGATCGACAACCTGGCGACAGCGTAGAATCGATCGTAAGCACAAGAATGCAGACCTTCATTATACCCGCTATCACATAGCAAGGAGACGCTTATGGGCGATACTGACCGGAAACTGTTTGTCCTAGACACCAACATACTATTGCATGAACCTCTTGCAATTTACTCCTTCCAAGAACACGACGTCGTCATCCCGATGACCGTCCTCGAAGAACTCGACAGAATTAAAGACAGCAAACGCGATGTAGCCCGAGACGCACGAGTTGCCATCCGTGCCTTGGAAAACATTTTCCACGATGCAACACCGGATGAGATCTCTGAAGGTATCCCCTTAAAAAATTCAGGTGGCAATAAAGGAACGATTGCCATTTTGGCCGATTACGAAGTGCATGAAACGGTTAAAGCGTTTACCGACAAGGAGGGAGACAATCGGATCTTGAATGCCGTATTGCACCTACAAAATAAGCGCGCACCGCGTTCGGTGGTATTAATCACCAAAGACATCAACATGCGTTTACGTGCGAAGGGAGCGGGAGTACGCTTTGTTGAAGATTACCGAACTGACCAATTAATTGACGATGTACAATACCTAACAAAAGGCTTTCAGACCCGTCCCGGTAATTTTTGGGATAATGTCGATAGTGTGGACAGTTATACTCTGGGAGGCAAAACTTTCCATAAATTGGATCGCAAACCCTTCGAACCCACCTACATTAATCAATATGTATTGGATGAAGAAAGTGACTTCACCGCTCGAGTCGAAACCCTCAGCGATGACTCAATAACCCTACGTGATCTTGGACGTGAACGGCTCATGCACCGCAAAGTCTGGGACATTATGCCAAAAAACATTTATCAAGCCATGGCATTAGATGCCTTGCTCGATCCTGAGATTGATCTAGTCATTCTCACCGGCGCGGCCGGTAGTGGTAAAACGTTACTGGCTATGGCGGCCGCCTTAGACCAAACCATCGAACGCAAAATGTTCGATAAAATCATTGTGACTCGCAACACACCCGACATTGGTGAGTCGATTGGCTTTTTACCGGGTAGTGAAGAAGAGAAAATGATGCCGTGGTTAGCCGCCATCACCGATACTTTAGAAGCGCTGCACAAGCACGATCACTGTACCGAGGGCTCGCTCAAATACATCTGTGATAAAGCCAATATTCAATTTAAGTCGATCAACTTTATGCGTGGCCGCTCAATACAAAATGCCTTTGTCTTATTGGATGAGTGCCAAAACTTAACCGCATCACAAATTAAAACCATCATTACTCGTTGTGGAGAAGGAACCAAAATTGTCTGTTCAGGTAACTTGGCACAAATTGATTCCCACTACCTCACACCAGTAACCTCAGGGCTTACCTATATGGTTGAGCGTTTCAAAAACTTCGAAGGCAGTGCCAACATCCATCTCAATGGTGTCGTCCGCAGCCGCTTAGCCGAATTTGCGGAAGAAAACTTGTAATCCAATGCGGTGAGTTATTTCACATAACTCACCGCTCAACAAAAAATAATTATTCACTTTTATAGCATTTATATGTTTAACTGGTCCTATTCTTTTTTATGGTTAAGGACTCGATATGGCTTTTAATTTGCGTCAGCGTAATTTTCTAAAATTACTTGACTTCACTCCCCAAGAAATTCAATTTTTGTTGAGTCTAGCGGCGGACTTAAAGCGAGCCAAATACTCAGGCACCGAGCAAAAAACCTTGCTGGGCAAAAACATCGCGCTTATTTTTGAGAAAGCCTCCACACGTACCCGCTGCGCTTTTGAAGTTGCCGCCTTTGATCAAGGCGCTCAAGTCACCTATATTGGCCCTTCCGGATCGCAAATTGGCCATAAAGAATCGATGAAAGATACCGCACGAGTATTGGGCCGTATGTACGATGGCATCCAATATCGCGGTTATGGTCAATCGATCGTCGAAGAACTTGGCCAATATGCTGGGGTTCCAGTATGGAATGGCCTGACTGATGAGTTTCATCCAACGCAAATTCTGGCTGATTTCCTAACCATGCAAGAGTTTTCTCATGGTAAAGCTCTAAATCAAATCCGCTTTGCTTATCTTGGTGATGCGCGCAATAACATGGGTAATTCACTCATGGTCGGCGCGGCAAAAATGGGCATGGATATTCGCTTAGTCGCTCCTAAAGCTTTCTGGCCAGATCGTCAATTAGTCGATATTTGTCAAAGTATTGCCCAACAAACAGGGGCAAGTATTACCTTGACCGAAGATGTGGCAGAAGGCGTCAAAGGCTGCGATTTCCTCTACACCGATGTTTGGGTCTCAATGGGAGAAGAACCCGAAGCGTGGGACGAACGCGTGACGATCATGACGCCTTATCAAGTTAATATGGCGGCTATTCGTGCCACGGGGAATCCTCACGTTAAATTCATGCACTGCTTACCCGCCTTTCATAATGATCAAACCACCGTTGGTAAACAAGTAGCCGAAAAATATGGTATGCAAGGCTTAGAGGTTACTGAAGAAGTGTTTGAGTCCGAACACGCGATCGTGTTTGATCAAGCGGAAAACCGACTCCATACCATCAAAGCCGTGATGGTCGCCACCTTAGGTGGATAACCATGCATTTAATGGTTAATAAGTAAACGAAAAACTCACTAAGCAAACGCTTGCCTTGAGAAAAGTTCGGCGTATAATGCCCAGCAATTTGTCTAAGGGGTGGCTTGTGAACAGAAACGATATCAACCATGTTTCTATGCTTCATTGCGGTGAGCAATTTTGCTTACTAGTCAATGCGTTGTTACCCTTTATTGATAATAAATAGCCTCCCAGATCGGGGGGCTTTTTTATGGCCGAAACACCAAGCAAGGGAAGACATTATGACCAATTCGCTTTACCAAAAGCACATCATCTCCATTTCTGAGCTATCACGAGCAGAACTGGAATTGATTGTCCACACCGCAGGTCAGCTAAAAGCAGAACCGAAACCGACTCTGATTAAAGATAAGGTTATTGCCAGTTGTTTTTTCGAACCCTCAACTCGAACGCGACTCTCTTTTGAAACAGCGGTACAACGTATCGGTGGCAGCGTGATTGGTTTTGATAATGGTGGTAATACGTCACTGGCTAAAAAAGGCGAAACCTTAGCCGATTCAGTTCAGGTGATAGCCTCTTACGTTGATGCATTTGTTATGCGTCATCCTCAAGAGGGAGCCGCTCGTCTTGCTTCTGAATTTTCCAATGGCATACCGGTGATTAATGCTGGTGATGGTTCGAATCAACATCCGACACAAACCCTGCTCGACTTATTCTCCATTTTTGAAACTCAAGGCCGTTTAAATAACTTAAACATCGCCTTTGTTGGTGATTTGAAATATGGCCGTACTGTTCACTCTTTAACTCAAGCATTGGCGAAATTTGACAACAACCGCTTCTTCTTTGTCGCTCCAGAAGCACTGGCAATGCCCGATTACATTTGTGAAGAACTTGATGATGCCGGGCTGCAATACAGCCTACATAGCGATATGGAAAGCGTGATCCCTGAACTCGACATTTTATACATGACACGAGTCCAAAAAGAACGTTTCGATGAATCAGAATACGCGCATATTAAATCCGCCTTCGTATTAACGGCGACGATGCTGCAAGACGCTCGCGCAAACATGAAAGTCCTCCATCCGTTGCCACGGGTTGATGAAATCACAACGGATGTCGATAAAACCTCTCACGCCTACTTCTTTCAACAAGCCGAGAATGGGGTCTATGCCCGTGAAGCACTGCTCGCCCTTGTGTTAAATGAGTCACTGTAATGGAGCCGAACATGAATAAAGAGACTAAACTGCAAGTTGAAGCGATTAAAAACGGGACGGTTATTGATCACATCCCAGCCAAGGTTGGGATCAAAGTCTTGCGTTTATTTGATATGCACAACTCTCACCAACGCGTCACTATTGGACTCAATCTTCCCTCTTCTGCACTTGGCCATAAAGATCTCCTGAAGATAGAGAATGTCTTTATCAACGAAGATCAAGCCAATAAACTCGCACTTTATGCCCCCCATGCAACGGTTAACCAAATAGAAGATTATCAAGTCGTTAAAAAATTAGCCTTAACGCTGCCAGAAAAGATCAATAACGTTTTTGCTTGCCCAAACAGCAACTGTATCTCACACAATGAACCCGTTGAGAGTAGCTTCCGCATTTTTGAGAAAGCCAATGAAATTCGTCTTAAATGTAAATACTGTGAGAAAGTCTTTTCACGCGAAGTGGTCACCGAACGCGAAGCCTAAACAGAGTTCATTCGTACTAACGACGTAACATCCATAAACGAAGTGCAAACCGCCAAGGTTCTGCCGATTGCCTCTTTACCTCTACTAGGTTTAGAGGCACACTAAAAACTCATTTTTAATCAAGATTATGGAATAACTCGCATGACTAAAGTTCTGCATACCGAATCGGCTCCAGCGGCAATCGGTCCTTATATTCAGGGAATTGATTTAGGTAACATGGTGTTGACTTCAGGCCAAATCCCTGTAAACCCAGTGACAGGTGAAGTCCCTGCTGATATCGCTGCTCAAGCAAAACAATCTTTAGATAACGTTAAAGCGGTGGTTGAATCGGCAGGATTAACGGTAGGTGATATCGTTAAAATGACCGTGTTTGTCAAAGATCTCAATGATTTTGCGACCGTAAATCAAGTATACGGTCAATTTTTTGATGATCACAACGTCGCCAATTACCCTGCACGTTCTTGCGTTGAGGTGGCTCGTTTACCGAAAGATGTTGGGATTGAAATTGAAGCGATCGCTGTTCGTCGATAAGCGTTCTCGCGATAAAAAAGGTTGCTTGATAAGCAACCTTTTTTCTTTTCTCTGATGTATTAGCGAGACTTCAACGGCTCAGTGATTCTATAAAAGACAATTATCCACGAGCTGGTTGAGCATCTAATCGCGCCACTTCGGCATCAAGTTCAGCCAATTTGATTTGCATATCATGGTGACACTGCTTAGATAATTCACGGACTTGTTCTCGAGTTAACCCTTCCGTACTAACGGGCGGCAGCATTTCGACAATCACATGACCATTCTTCCAACGATTTAAACGTAAATGATTGGTAGAACTACAGACGATCGGAATAATCGGCACTTTCGCACCTATCGCAGCATGAAAAGCACCCGCTTTAAAAGGCAGTAACCCCCGGCCACGGGAACGCGTTCCTTCAGGGAACATCCAGACCGAAACGTCACTGTTATTCATACTATCCACCACTTGATCAATCGTGCCTTTGGCTTTGGCCTTATTGCTGCGATCAATCAAAATATTGCCGGTTAGCCAATACAACTGACCAAACAACGGCGTCCATAATAGGCTTTTTTTGCCTACCGTGACCACTTTAGGCGTTACCGCCGCAGAGACGGTAAAAAGATCCCAAGTATTTTGATGGTTAGCAATATAAATCGCCTGACCACGATGATAAGCATCCTCAGGAATACGCAGCTCTAAAGTAATACCAAATACCCGAGACATTTTGGCAAACAGACGGCCAAAGGTGAAAACGTGTTTTGGATTGCGCGGACTGAGCAAACAATAGCCACATCCAAAAACAAACATCACAACAGCAAATAGAGCTAATGCCAAAAGACGCAAGACAGCAATCATGCAGATTCTCCAATGGAGCTTAAATAAAAAAGCCGAAATCCTAAAATTTCGGCTCATTAACCCTTGAGCCCGTTAGTTTGGCTCACTGACACGTTCGATATGAGCCCCTAACGCCGACAATTTATCTTCGATGCGTTCATAGCCACGATCGATATGATAAATCCGATCAACGATGGTTTCACCTTTAGCAATACAACCCGCGATCACTAAGCTCGCGGAAGCTCGTAGATCCGTTGCCATCACTTGAGCTCCACTCAATGATTCGACATCACCACAAATCACCGTGTTCCCCTCAACTTCGGCTTTGGCTCCCATACGCATCAATTCAGGTACGTGCATAAAACGGTTTTCAAAGATGGTTTCGGTAATTTTACCGCCACCTTTGGCCATCATATTCAGGAGAGTAAATTGGGCTTGCATATCGGTCGGAAAACCAGGATGGGGAGCGGTGCGAATTGACACGGCTTTCAGCTCTCGCCCAGTCATGTCCAAACTTATCCAATCATCGCCAGTTTCAATTTCTGCGCCAGCTTCTTCTAATTTAGCGAGTACCGCTTCCAGTAAACTGGCTTTGGTATTGCGACAGAGGATCTTGCCATGAGAGACTGCCGCAGCAACTAAAAAGGTGCCCGTTTCAATGCGATCAGCAACCACAGCATGACGACCACCACCAAGACGTTCAACACCCTCGATAGTGATACTGTCTGTACCTGCACCGGTAATTTTAGCGCCGAGTTTATTTAAAAAGGCAGCAGTATCAACAATTTCCGGCTCTCGAGCAGCGTTATCTAATACCGTTTTACCTTCTGCCAATGTCGCGGCACACATGATGGTAATCGTGGCACCGACACTGACTTTGTCCATAACAATATGCGCACCTTGTAAGCGCCCATCAACGCTCGCTTTGACATAACCGTCTTCTAACGTAATCGTCGCACCCAATTGCTCGAGGCCATGAATATGCAAATCGACGGGACGTGCACCAATCGCACAACCACCGGGTAGCGAAACTTGGCCTTGACCAAAGCGCGCAACCAGTGGACCCAATGCCCAAATAGAGGCACGCATGGTTTTTACGAGGTCGTATGGCGCGCAATATTGGTTAATTTGGCTAGCGTCAACATGAACCGAACCATTACGTTCCACTTTTGCGCCTAAGCGTTTGAGCAGTTCCATCGTGGTATTAATGTCACGTAAGTGAGGGACGTTAGCGACTTCAATTGGTTCTTCGGCCAAAATGGACGCAAATAAAATAGGCAGTGCAGCATTTTTTGCACCGGAAATGGTCACTTCACCTTGCAGCGGCTTATCTGACCCAATAACTCGAAATTTTTCCATTAAAAAACCTTACAGCGACATCAACTTTTTATTGCGAGCCCACTCTTGTGGGGTGAACGTTTTGATTGATACCGCGTGAATATCATTACGCTGAATGTACGCCATTAATGGAGCATAAATCAGTTGCTGTTTTTTCACTCGACTCATCGTCTCGAAGCTCGCATCAATCGCGATCACTTCATAATGGCTACCCTCACCTTTGACATGTAGCTCTTCAAGGTTGAGCGCTTGTTGTAATAATTGTTGTACTTGTGTGCTATCCACAATTCACCCCTGCTAATGGTTGAATATGTTGAGCCATCATCGCTTCGATGTTGCTCAACTGAAATAATGTGCGCAGTTGTTGTGGCACAAAACTCAGCATTATATGACAGTTTTGTGTTTTTGCATGCTCTATTAAGTGAATGAGCATTACCATCCCCGCAGAATCGATACGTTGTACCTCTGCTAAAGAAATCTCGCATTGCAAAGCCGTCGGTTGCCAAGTTTGTAAATGACGCCACAAGTTAGGAACGGTTTCTCTATCCAGCGCGCCTTTTAATAAGGCGTGTTCAGGATTGGTCATTTGCCATTGCTCACTCATTGTGACTCACTCTCAAAACGGATCGGTTGCTCTGATAAGCGTTGCAACTCTTTCGCGACCGCTAAGATCCCGTCTTGACGGATTTTACCGCTCCACTCAGATTGCTTACTTGATAACAAACTGATCCCTTCTGCAATCATATCAAATCCTTTCCATTCTCCATTTCTCTCCTGACGCAGACGGAATTCAATTTTCACATTCGGTCTTGGTGGGTCGATCAGTTCCACCTGTACGCCAGTAATCCGTCGCCCTTCTGGGACTGGAACTTCAGGAGCAAACTCAACGCGCTGATCGTTATATTGAGTTAAGGCTTGTGCATAGCTTGTCACCATATAAGCGCGAAACGCCGTAATGAACTGGCCAACCTCTTCACGATTAGCCCCTTGTAAATGTGTGCCGAGTAGTTTCAACGCTGCATACTGCTCATTGATGTAAGGCATCAGCTCTTCTTCAACAATGACTTTAAGATACTCAGGATTGTCGCGAATCTTAGGTTGTTCGGCTTTTAAACGAGCAAATGACTTTTCTGCCACTTGTTTCATCATCTGATAAGGCTGCGTTTTATCAATCACTTCGGCTTGAATTGCCAATGAAAAAAACAGGCCTAGTACTAAAACCCAATACCGTTTCAACATGATTTACTCCTGTTTTTTACTGTCTGAACTGCCGACGCTGTACAGCACTTGGCCGATTAAATCTTCCAATACCAGCGCTGATTTGGTGTCTTCAATATGATCACCATCTTTGAGCATTTGCTCATCATCAAAGACAAATCCGGGCACTAAACCTATGTATTGCTCACCAATTAATCCTGAAGTGAGTATTTTCACACTGGAGTTTTCAGAAAACTGATCATATCGACTATCGATTGCCATGGTCACAACCGGCAATAAACGATGACGATCCAGCTGAATATCGGATACGCGCCCCACGACTACACCACCCACTTTGACTGGTGAGCGAACTTTCAAATTGCCGATATTATCGAACTCAGCGGTTAATGAGTAAGTATCGTTTGAACCTAACCCTTTCACGTCAGCTACGTGAAAAATCATAATAAGAATTGCGCAAATTCCTGCTAGCACAAAACTCCCTACCCAAAATTCTACTTTTCGTGTTTGCTGCATGTTTAATTCCCAAACATCAATGCGGTCAGAACAAAATCCAGTGCTAACACCGCCAAAGACGAGTGTACCACGGTACGTGTTGTCGCTCGGCTAATCCCTTCTGAAGTAGGAATAGCGTCATAACCGTTAAACAGCGCGATCCAAGTTACCGTGATCGCAAAGACCACACATTTGATCACGCTGTTACCAATATCTCTACCTAATTCAACCGACGATTGCATTACCGACCAAAAACTACCTTGATCAATACCTTTCCAATCAACGCCGACTAAATGCCCACCCCAAATGCCTACTGCCATAAAGATCATCGCCAGTAAAGGCATAGAAATCAGTCCAGCCCACAAACGTGGGGCAATGATTCGCTTAAGCGGATCCACGGCCATCATTTCTAAACTGGAGATTTGTTCGGTAGCTTTCATTAAGCCAATTTCCGCCGTCAACGCCGAACCGGCTCGTCCCGCGAACAGCAATGCCGTGACAACAGGGCCAAGCTCACGCAATAACGACAAGGCCACCATTTGCCCTAAGCTGGTTTCAGCCCCAAAATCAACTAGGATTACATAACCTTGCAAGCTGAGAACCATGCCAATAAACAGGCCTGAGACGATAATAATCGCCAGAGACTGTACGCCAACGCTGTACAATTGTTTAATCAGCAGAGGTAAATGTTGGATCGGTCTTGGTCTTCCCACCAGAGCCCCAAACAGCATCAAGCTCGCTCGCCCAAAAGATTCGCCAACGCCTAAACAGCGCCGACCAAAGCGACTGATTGCTTGCTCCCAATTATTGGCCATCAAACAAGTCCTTCTCTATCGACTGCGCAGGAAAACGAAAAGGAACAGGCCCATCCGCTTCACCGCGTAAAAATTGTTGCACGCGTGGATCTGGGTTATTTTCCAGTTCTTGCGGCGTACCAAAAGCAATCACCTTGCCATCCGCCAATAAATAAACCCAATCAGCAATACTCATCACTTCAGGCACATCATGAGACACCACCACCGACGTTAAACCTAATGCTTGATTTAAGTTACGGATCAGCTCAACCAGAACTCCCATGGTGATAGGATCTTGGCCAACAAACGGTTCATCGTACATGATCAGTTCCGGATCAAGCGCGATGGCTCGCGCCAAGGCGGCTCGACGTGCCATACCACCAGACAGCTCGCTTGGCATTAAATGGGCAGCTCCGCGTAAACCCACCGCTTCAAGCTTAAGAAGGACCAGTGTTTTTATCAACGCCTCGTTTAATTTCGTATGTTCGCGAAGTGGAAAGGCGACATTATCAAACACATTAAGATCGGTAAATAGAGCACCTGATTGGAAAAGCATGCTCATTTTTTTACGGGCTTGATAAAGCTGTTTACGTGATAAATGGGGAATATTATCGCCATCAAACCAAATGTCACCGGCTTCAGGCAGGAGTTGACCACCAATCAAACGTAACAAGGTCGTCTTGCCTATTCCAGAAGGCCCCATAATGGCGGTGATTTTCCCTTTCGGTACCTGCAGACTCACCTGATCAAAGATGAGACGATTGGCTCGGGAAAAGGTTAACTTATTGATGGTCACTAGATCAGTTTCGGACATACTCTCGATTCGCTGTTGTGGTTTTCCATCCAGATAATGCGCAATCATAAGCAGATTAGGCCTAAATTAAAAGCGCTGTTCAATTAGTCATTCGACAAGCCCTCTCTCCGGCCAGTGATATTTTGCTCTAATAACCTTACATCACTGACGATAAGAAGAGTGATGAAAACGTCATCGAACCTTTGACTATCCGGAAAAATCGGTAACAAAGTGTAAGTAAAGCGTCCGATTTCTCTCAATTAAGCGCAATCACGCATGAAAACCCTTGATAAAAATGCCACAATAAATGTTATCTTCGACTTCCCTTTTAGTGACCAACACGTCAAAATTAGCGGTTACTCATTCATTTTTTATTGAGATTAGGAATCGCCATGCTCGAAGCCACTGGATTACTGATTGTCGGCCTGATTCTACTGGTTTGGAGTGCCGATAAGCTGGTTTTTGGCGCTGCCGCCATCGCACGTAACGTCGGTATTTCTCCCTTAGTTATCGGGATGACTATTTTAGCGATGGGCTCATCAGCCCCTGAAATGATGGTTTCAGCTACCGCCGCTTTAGATGGCAAAACGGATACCGCGGTGGGTAACGTACTCGGTTCGAACATCGCCAATATTGCGTTGATCCTCGGCATCACGGCATTAATTAAACCATTATCAATCAGTTCAATGGTCTTGCGTCGCGAATTACCACTGATGGTTGGCGTGACGTTATTATCCGGTCTTCTGCTCTGGAATAGCTATTTAGGCTTTTATGAAGGTATTCTGCTGTTTGTTCTCTTTGCGGTGTTTATCTTAGCGATGTTACACATTAGTCGTAAAGAGCAGCAAAATGGTGATGCCTTATTGGCTGAATGTGAATCAGAGATTCCAAGCGATGTGAGTAATAAAAAAGCCATCATCTGGGTCGTTATTGGTCTAATACTACTGCCTTTTGCGGCCAGCATGCTTGTTGATAACTCAGTGATCATTGCCAAGTATTTTGGTATGAGTGATTTGGTTATCGGACTGACGATTATTGCCGTCGGAACCAGCTTACCAGAACTTGCTGCCTCGCTGGCTGGAGTATTAAAAGGTGAAGATGATATGGCCGTCGGCAATATCATCGGCTCGAATGTGTTTAATATTCTTGCCGTAATGGGTATTCCTGGGATTTTAAACCCATCGATACTGAGCGATAGCGTCATGGGCCGTGACTTTTGGGTCATGTTAGCGGTCTCATTATTACTAGTGATCATGGCCCTTGGTAAATCACGCAGTATTAACCGTCTCGAGGGTGCTGTACTGTTTATCATATTCATTGCCTATCAAGGGTATTTATTGATGAATATGGCTGCTTAATGTAGGGAATGGGAATGTCTGAAAACTTTGATTACCGCCGTGTTGCTCAGCAAGTGCTGGCCACTGAAATTGCCGGATTACAACAATTAGAACAGTACTTTAATGCTGATTTTACTCAAGCGTGTGAAATGATTATCGCGAATAAACAGGGTAAAGTCGCCGTAATGGGGATCGGTAAATCTGGGCATATTGGTAAAAAAATTGCCGCGACGTTAGCCAGTACAGGCACTTCGGCTTTTTTCGTACACCCAGGCGAAGCCTCGCATGGCGATCTTGGTATGATAGAACGCGGTGATATTGTGCTTGCCATTTCTAACTCTGGTGAATCTTCTGAGATTCTAGCGCTATTTCCGGTATTAAAACGGCTCAATAATCGCATCATCAGTATGACTGGTAACCCCCGTTCAACCATGGCGAACTTGGCCGATATCCATTTACAAATCACCGTTCCTGAAGAAGCCTGTCCGCTAGGTTTAGCGCCGACATCAAGCACCACAGCGACGTTAGTCATGGGCGATGCATTAGCCGTTGCACTTCTGCAAGCACGGGGGTTTACCGCTGAAGATTTTGCGTTATCACATCCTGGTGGTGCTCTTGGCCGTAAATTACTGCTTAAGCTATCGGATATCATGCACCAAGGAGAAGCGCTGCCTAAAGTTTCGCCTAATGCACTGATCAGAGAAGCACTACTAGAAATCAGTCAAAAAGGCTTAGGCATGACCGCCGTCGTCAGCGACGATGATCGCTTAGTGGGGATTTTCACTGATGGCGATCTGCGCCGAATTCTCGATAAACGAGTGGATATTCATAGCGCGACTATCGAGCAAGTCATGACGCAAAACCCAACCGTTGCTTCCCCCCACCTACTCGCGGTAGAAGGGCTAAACTTAATGCAAGAGAAACGCATTAATGGCTTAATGCTGGTCGATAACCATAAGTTGGTTGGCGCTTTAAATATGCACGATCTACTCAAAGCAGGAGTGATGTGATGACTCAACCAATCACCACTTTATATGGCCAAGTGGATGCCAACGTATTCGCCATCGCTAAGCAGATCCAACTGCTGATTTGTGATGTTGACGGTGTGTTCTCTGACGGGTTGGTCTACATGGGTAACCAGGGGGAAGAGCTAAAAACCTTCCATACCCGCGATGGCTATGGCGTAAAGTCTCTAATGAAAGCGGGAATTCAGATTGCGATCATTACAGGTCGTCAGTCAAAAATAGTCGAAAATCGCATGAAAGCGTTAGGTATTTCACTGGTTTACCAAGGCCAAGATGATAAGCTCAGTGCTTATCACGATATTTATCAAAAGCTGGCCATTGCCCCAGAACACACCGCTTATATTGGCGATGATCTGATCGATTGGCCCGTCATGGACAAGGTCGCACTCAAAGTATGTGTCGCTGATGGACACCCTTTGCTGGTTCAAAAAGCCAATTATGTCACTCATATTAAAGGGGGACATGGGGCGGTACGTGAAGTCTGTGATCTTATTTTACAAGCTCGAGATCAACTGGAAACCTATCAAGGTCTGAGCATATGAGCTTGACTCGTATCCTTTATCTTTGTTTATTTTTTGTTGCTGCTTGGTCGGGGTATTATCTGCTGGATAAAGATCAATCGACGGCGATTCAAGTTACCCCAAATTTTGAGCTGCCGATGTTCAGCGGCAAACATCTCAACAACGTCACCTACAATCAACAAGGTGTACGGAATTATGAGATTATCTCACAACACTTAGATTTTTATGCGGAAAGTGGCAACACGACGTTTGAGTATCCCGTCCTTAAAGTGTATCGAGATGGAACAACCCAAGAGTGGCAATTAACGGCAAAACGCGGAATTCTCACTAAACAGCAAGTGTTGATCCTTTATGATGACGTTGTGGCCCATAATTTATTGGCCGATTCTAGCTTTGAACGACTCACAACCAGTAAATTTAGCATTCAACTTGATAATCGTGACTTTTGGTCTGATAGCCAAGTCACGTTGATCGGGCCACAGTTTGAAACTCACGGGCAGGCGATGAAGGGTAATTTGTCTGACCATTCGGCGGTTCTCTATAACCATGTACAAGGTAGATATGAAACTTTCACACCTTAGTCTTTTGGCTTGTTTATTTGCTTCGGCACCGACATTGGCTCTGTCTACTGATACCCAACAGCCCATTCATATCAACTCAGATAGCCTGCAGTTGGATATGAAGAACAACCGAGTGACCTATATTTCTAATGTTAAACTGGTTCAGGGCAGTATTAATATCAATGCTGAACGACTGGTCGTGATTCGTAATCCGGAAAACGGCAAAATCGAACAAATTGAAGGTTATGGCAATCCTGCCACCTTTTCCCAGTTGACCGATGAGGGAAAAACCTTGCACGGTCAAGCAAAGCAGCTGTATTACAAAATGGCTGACGACGAACTGCTGATGATTGGTCAAGCGATGTTAGCTCAAGATGACAGCGAGATCCGGGGTCAGCAAATTCGCTATCAGATCTCATCACAAAAACTGATTGCTGATGGACAGGGATCGGAACGCGTCTCTACCATTCTTCAACCTCAAGCCGTGCAGCAAGATTAATTATGTCGATACTCAAAGCAGAACATTTAGCCAAAAGCTATAAAAAACGTAAAGTTGTCTCCGATGTGAGCCTACAAGTTGAATCTGGGCAGATCGTCGGTTTACTTGGCCCCAATGGTGCCGGTAAAACCACCTCATTCTATATGATTGTTGGCTTGGTCGCGCGCGATGAAGGTTCGATCATGATCGACGATAAAGACATTAGCATTTTGCCGATGCACAGCCGATCACGACTAGGCATTGGTTATCTACCGCAAGAAGCCTCGATTTTTCGCAAATTATCGGTCGAGGATAACATCATGGCGGTCTTACAAACGCGTGAAGAAATGACCCATGAAGAGCGACAAGATAAACTTGAAGATCTTCTCGAAGAGTTTCATATCCAACATATTCGTCATAGTGCCGGCATGGCACTGTCAGGCGGTGAACGCCGCCGAGTAGAAATTGCCCGCGCATTGGCTGCCAATCCGAAATTTATCTTACTCGATGAGCCATTTGCTGGCGTCGATCCGATTTCAGTCATTGATATTAAGAAAATCATTGAGCACTTGCGCGATCGTGGACTGGGTGTGCTGATCACCGACCATAACGTACGAGAAACCCTCGACGTGTGTGAAAAAGCCTATATTGTCAGTCAAGGACGTTTGATTGCCGAAGGTACACCACACGAAGTCCTGAATAATGAACAAGTAAAACAGGTTTATCTTGGTGAACAATTCCGTCTATGATTACAGTACGACTACTTATCGATGATCAGTAGGATAGGCATTAACGTCGCAGGATAAACATCAAGTAAGGCATCACCTAGACAAGGTAGTTAATACTGAATGAAACCTTCATTACAGCTCAAGCTTGGTCAACAGTTAGCCATGACTCCCCAGTTGCAGCAAGCCATCCGTTTGCTGCAACTCTCTACCTTGGATCTACAACAAGAGATCCAAGAAGCTTTGATCTCTAACCCGCTACTGGATGTTGAAGAGACCATTGAAGAGTTCTCCGCTAACGACAACTCTGCGCGCAATGAAGACCCAGCTCCCAGTGCAGAGGCGAGCGAACCAGAAGACAGTTCACAATTAATCGAAAAATCAGAAATCAGTGCCGAACTAGAAATGGACGCCACTTGGGATGATGTCTACAGCGCTAACAGTGGCAGTACGGGGTTAGCCTTCGACGATGACTTACCGGTTTATCAAGGAGAGACCACCGAAACGCTACAAGATTATTTATTGTGGCAACTGGATCTGACCCCCTTTAGTGATACCGATCGTACCATCGCCCGAGCGTTAATCGACGCGATCGACGATCACGGTTACCTCACTGTCCCGCTGAGTGAGATTTTAGAAAACTTCGCAGAACAAGAGATCGAACTCGATGAAGTAGAAGCGGTTCGCAAACGTATCCAACAGTTTGATCCCCTTGGCGTCGCGTCGATCAATCTGCAAGATTGCTTATTACTGCAATTGGCAACCTATCCGAGTGAGACACCTTGGTTAAGCGAAGCCAAACTGCTACTCACTGATTACATCGACCTGTTGGGTAATCGTGACTTTAAATTGATTGTTAAAGAGAGCAAACTCAAAGAAGAGGCCTTACGTGACGCGCTACAACTGATTCAACAGTTAGATCCTCGTCCAGGTAATCGAATCTCTCAAGAACAAGCAGAATATGTCGTTCCCGATGTCTCGGTTTATAAAGACCGAGGTAAATGGCAAGTCAGCATTAATCCCGATAGCGTCCCGAAATTAAAGATCAATCAGCAATACGCTAGTCTTGCCCGCGGTAATAATCCTGACAGCAACTACATTCGGTCGAATTTGCAAGAGGCAAAGTGGTTAATTAAGAGCCTAGAAAGCCGAAACGAGACCTTGCTCAAAGTTGCCAAGTGCATAGTTGAACATCAACGCGATTTCTTCGAATATGGCGAAGAAGCCATGAAACCGATGGTGTTAAATGACGTGGCACAGATCGTGGAAATGCATGAGTCAACCATTTCTCGAGTGACGACCCAGAAATACATGCACACCCCACGGGGTATTTTTGAATTAAAGTACTTTTTCTCAAGTCATGTCAGTACCGATAATGGCGGAGAGTGTTCATCGACTGCGATTCGCGCCCTGATTAAAAAATTGGTGGCGGCAGAAAACCCAGCGAAACCATTAAGTGATAGCAAAATCGCAGCCCTACTCGCTGATCAAGGGATTCAGGTAGCAAGACGGACCATTGCAAAATACCGTGAATCCTTGGCGATTGCGCCCTCGAGTCAGCGGAAACGCCTGTTATAAGGCCCAACAGAGAAGGAATGTCTATGCAAATCAATATCCAAGGCCACCACATTGATCTTACCGATGCAATGCAAGACTATGTTCATTCGAAGTTTCAAAAGCTTGAGCGCTTTTTCGAGCATATCAATACCACTCAAGTGATTTTACGGGTTGAAAAACTTCGCCAGATCGCCGAAGCTACGCTCCACGTAAACCAGGGAGAAATCCACGCGACGGCAGACGATGAAAATATGTACGCCGCGATCGACAGTTTAGTGGATAAACTCTCTCGTCAACTCAACAAGCATAAAGAAAAGCTAAGTAGCCATTAACATGCAATTAAGCGAAGTACTCTCATTGGACTGCACCAAAAGTGCAGTCCAATGTTCTAGCAAGAAACGAGCATTAGAAATCATCAGTGAAATCGCCGCTCAACATACTGGTCAAAATGCCACTGAGCTGTTTGAATGCATGCTCAGTCGTGAAAAAATGGGCAGCACTGGCATCGGCAATGGTATTGCGATTCCCCATGCCCGAATGACTGACAGTGAAAAGGCGGTCGCCGTATTGATTCAGTGTGCTGAACCGATTGAGTTTGATGCCATTGATAACCGACCGGTTGATCTTTTATTTGCTTTACTGGTTCCAGAAGAGCAGTGTAAAGAACACTTGAAAACCTTATCTTGCATGGCCGAACGCCTCAACGACAAGCAAATTCTTAAGCAGCTCAGACACGCCGAAAGCGACCAAGAGCTATACGATATTATGCTCAATCAACCTCAATAGGTCTTGTGATGCGTTTAATTGTAGTGAGTGGTCAATCTGGCGCGGGGAAAAGTGTCGCCTTACGAGTCCTTGAAGACTTAGGTTACTATTGTGTCGATAACCTGCCCGTTAGCTTATTAGATGCCTTCATACAATCGGTGCAAGACAGCAAACAAAATGTCGCGGTGAGTATTGATATACGTAACTTACCGAAAGAACCGAGTTTGGTGGAAGATGTCTTAGACCAACTCAAAAAAAATAATGATGTCAGTGTACTCTTTCTGGACGCCAGTAAAGAGACACTGCTCAAACGCTACAGTGAAACACGCCGCATTCATCCCTTATCATTACAAGATGATAAACCGACCTTAGCTCAAGCCATCGAGCGGGAAAAGTGTCTATTAGCGCCATTAAAAGAGCAGGCGGATCTGTTACTAGACAGCAGCAATCAATCTTTGCATGAGCTGAGTGAGACCGTACGTATGCGAGTCGAAGGGCGTGAACGGCGTGATTTAGTGATGGTCTTCCAATCCTTTGGCTTTAAATATGGTATACCAAGCGACGCGGATTACGTATTTGATGTGCGTTTTTTACCCAACCCTCACTGGGAGCCAGATTTACGCCCTCTCACTGGACTGGATGCACCGATCAAATCGTTTCTTGAAAGTCACAGCGATGTGATTGAATTAAAACTGCATATTCAACGTTTTTTTGAATATTGGTTACCGCTACTGGAAAAAAACAATCGCAGTTATTTAACCATTGCGATTGGCTGTACAGGCGGCAAACATCGCTCGGTGTATCTCACTCAACAGCTCGGTGAGTACTTCGCCCAACTGGGTCATCAAGTCCAGATACGCCATCATTCATTAGAGAAACATCAAGGATAATCCCTTATGGCACACGAGCATCGTACAGTCTTCATTCAAAATAAACTGGGGCTACATGCGCGAGCTGCCGTTAAACTGGTCGAGCTTGCTCAATCTTTTCAAGCTGTGATTACCATTAAAGGCGAAGATGAGAAGCAAGCCACCGCGGACAGTGTGATGGGCTTACTGATGCTCGAATCGGCTCAAGGACAGAGAATCTCTATTTGTGCCGATGGTGACGATGCCAGCACCGCTCTGGATGCGGTATGCCAACTGATTGAAAGTAAATTTGATGAGAGCGAATAAGCGTTATCGAATCTTCTTCACCTATCCCTACCGTCGAATGTTAATTCGTTGTTAATCCCATTGACATTGACCGCTCCAATATCTTCAGGTTACTTGATTCGTAAATTAAGTTACTATTCTGTCTATTGTCAAAAACTTAATAACCGTGAGGAGGAAGCATGGCCGAACCGATTGAATTTGACCAAGCTCATAACACCCTCCAAGAAATTACCGAAGCGCTAGAAAATGGTCGCTTTGTTCATGTGCGCAGGCAACTGCAGGACATGGAACCGGAAGATATCGCCCACCTGTTAGAAGCCTCTCCCCGCAAAGCTCGTGATGTTTTGTGGCAATTGACCGACCCTGAAGATTACGGCGAGATCCTTGAAGAGCTCAACGAAGACGTCAAAGATGCGTTAGTCTCGAAGATGGCCCCAGAGATGCTCATCGAAGCAACCGAAGGGATGCACAGTGACGATTTAGCTTATGTACTGCGTAGCTTACCAGATGACGTCTCTCGTGAAGTATTGGCACAAATGGATGCCGCCGAGCGTCAACGTGTCGAAACAGCAATGTCTTATCCAGAAGATACCGCTGGCGGTCTGATGAATACTGACGTCATCACTATTCGTGGTGACGTTGATGTTGATGTTGTGCTGCGTTATTTACGGATGAAAGGCCAACTGCCCTATGCCACAGACTCACTGTACGTCATTGACGAAGAGAGCAAACTGATTGGTTACCTACCTTTAGCCACCCTCATCACCACTCAGCCTGACATTCAAGTCAGTGAAGTGATGGAAGATGCCGATGAAGCGATTAAGGTCGATGCCAAAGACTCGGATGTCGCTAGTCTGTTTGAGCGACGTAACTGGGTCTCTGCTCCAGTGGTCGATGAGCACCAACATTTAGTAGGTCGAATTACCATCGATGATGTGGTGGATGTAATTCGTGAAGATGCCGAGCACTCAATGATGAGTATGGCGGGTATGAACGACGATGAAGATACCTTTGCCCCCGTGTTAAAATCAACTCGTAAGCGCAGTATTTGGCTGGGTGCCAACGTCTTAGCGGCACTGACCGCGGCTTCGGTGTCGAATATGTTTGAAGCAACATTGGAGCAAATGGCTGCCATTGCGGTATTAATGACCATCGTCCCCTCTATGGGGGGGGTAGCCGGTAATCAAACCGTAGCGTTGGTGATCCGTGGATTGGCTCTTGGCCACATTGGTGATAGTAATAAACGCGAACTGTTGCTTAAAGAGGCCGCGATCGGCTTTTTTAATGGCATATTATGGGCACTGATCATTGGTGCCATCGTCGTGTTATGGAAAGGAGAATGGCTGTTGGGTGGGATTATTTCTGCCGCCATGATGGCCAACCTATTCATTGCGGGCGTCGCGGGTGTGACGATTCCTATCCTACTCAAAAAAATGAATATCGATCCCGCATTAGCTGGTGGTATGGCATTAACCACCGTGACCGATGTAGTCGGTTTATCGGTTTTCTTGGGTTTAGCGACACTACTGATTTAGCGACATCGTTTTAATGTCGGATGACTCAAAGCGCTGATGGTATTCAGCGCTTTGTGGCCTAGCCGTTAGCGTTATTCGCCAGCAACTTTCATTGATTCGATCAACATCGAACCCGTTTGAATTTGTGAACGAGTTTCGACATCAGTTCCGACCGCCAGCAATTGCTTAAACATGGTTTTTAAGTTACCAGCAATGGTCACACCAGAAACGGGATACTGAATTTGGCCATCTTCCACCCAAAATCCTGCTGCGCCGCGAGAATAATCCCCAGTCACCGTATTCACACCTTGCCCCATCACCTCAGTAACCAACAAACCACTGCCCATTGTTTTGAGTAATTGATCAAAGTCTTGTCCTGTAGAGGTTATAAACCAGTTATGGATCCCACCGGCATGGCCTGTTGGCTGCATATTCATCTTCCGTGCGGCGTAGCTGGTTAATAAGTATGTTGCTAGAACACCATCGGTGATGATCTCTCGGTCAATCGTCGCCACCCCTTCACTATCGAAAGGGGTCGAAGCAAGGCCGCGCAATAAGTGTGGACGCTCATTAATCGTGAACCAACTAGGCAAAATTTGCTGACCTAAATGATCCAACAAAAAAGAGGATTTACGATACAGACTGCCACCACTGATCGCCGTCACTAAATGGCCCATTAAGCCAGTCGCGACTTCGGCAGCAAACATCACCGGATATTGACCCGTTTTCAGTTGGCGAGCATCCAAACGTTGGATGGTTTTCTCTGCCGCTTGTTGACCAACACGCTGGGGTGTCCATAAGTCATCCCGATGACGTGCCACCGTATAGCTGTAGTCACGCTCCATCTCGCCATTTTTGCCTTCACCGATGACGCTACAACTGATGCTGTGACGACTCGAAGCATAACTGGCTAATAAACCGTGGCTATTACCATAAACTTTGACGCCGTAGTGACTGTCGTAGCTCGCCCCATCGCTTTGTTTGATTTTACTGCTGTAGTTGAGAGCTTCACGCTCTGCAGCAATGGCAATCGAAGCAGCGCGATCAGGGTTTGGCTCATCAGGATGAAACAAATCTAACTCTGGAATATCTTTAACCATTAACGCTTTGGGCGCTGGGCCAGCATACGGATCTTCTGAGGTATAGTGAGCAATATCTAAAGCCGCTAATACGGTCTGATGAATGGCTTTCTCACTCAAATCAGAGGTTGATGCACTGCCTTTACGTTGACCTCGATAGACGGTAATCCCCAAGGCACCATCGCTATTAAATTCAACATTTTCCACTTCACACATATGAGTGGAAACACTTAACCCGGTACTTTTGCTGATTGCCACTTCGGCGGCATCCGCTTGAGCAGAGGCCATATCGAGTGCTTTAGCTACCGCCGCTTCAAGTTCGGCACGTTGGATCATCACTTGCTGTCTAATATCCATCTCTCATCCACAACTAATTGAGCTTTTATCGTCTTAGGATAACAAGAATTTCGCTTTCTCCCCACGATTCTTGCTAAAATAGCAGAGATAAATAACTAATTAGTGAAGACTATGGCGCGTAAAAACCAGAAAGCCCCTTGGGAAGAGGAAGAAGAGATCATCTTAGTCAGTAAGACTGAGCTGAAAAATGACATGATTGTCTTACAAAAACTCGGTGAAGAGTTGGTGGAGTTAAAACCATCTGCCTTGCAAAAAGTCCCGCTACCAGAAGAGTTAGCCGAAGCGGTGAAAGATGCACAACGCTTTAAAAACGAGGCACGTCGCCGTCAATTACAGTACATTGGTAAAATGATGCGCCACGTTGATCCGGAGCCGATTCAAATCGCTTTGGATAAATTGCGCAATAAACACGCTCAAACTACCGCTATCTTGCATAAGATAGAGCAATGGCGGGATAAAATTGTTGAACAAGGTGATAGCGCGATTGAAGCTTTGATGGAGCACTATCCTGAAGCCGATAGACAGCGTTTACGCCAATTGGCTCGTCAAGCCAGTAAAGAGAAACAAGGTCAAAAGCCGCCCAAAGCGGCGCGAGAAATTTATCAAATGATCAAAACCCTTTATGGGCAAGATAGCTAAACTTCTCAGCCGTAGGAATAAAAACGTTCGCCTTCAATAACCTTCACTCACGGGGGATTGAGGGCAAAACGGAGCAAAGGTTAACGAGCAGATCAACCGGTCATCGTGACCATTAGCTACGATGACTTCCTGCTCGAACAAACTCGCTAAATAATGGGTGAGCGTTGCGCTCGTGCAACTGCTCAATCTCGCCGGTCACCTGAACTTGACCTTGAGCTAAAAACGCAAAGTGACTAGCAATGGTTTGAGTATCGTTAAGATGATGCGTGACCATCAATACCGTCACTGAGCGCGCTTTAGCTAATGATTTAACTAATTCCAACATTTCTTCACGTAATAACGGGTCAAGAGCCGAGAAAGGTTCATCCAACAACCAAATAGGATGAGCTTGTACAAAACATCGCGCCAAGGCTACCCGTTGTTTTTGGCCGCCGGAGAGTTGCTCAGGCAAACGCGTTAGTAACGCTTCAAGCCCGACTTGCCGTGCGGCCTCAACCACTTGTTGTCGCTGGCTATCAGTTAATTTAAGACTTGGATTTAGCCCGAGTGCAATATTTTCCCAGACGGTGAGATGATGAAATAAATTGTGGTCTTGAAACAACATTGCAAAAGGTCGCTGATGCGGCGGTTGACCGAGCACAGAGTGCCCCTCAACCTCAACCTGACCACTTTGAGGGTCGATAAAACCGGCAATTAAACTGAGCAACGTTGACTTACCTGCCCCACTGGGTCCCATCAACGCCATGATACTGCCTTGCTTGATCGTTAAATCAAACATGAAACTCTCATCTTGATATTGATAAGTAAGCTTTGCAATATTTAGCATGATTTACTCTCTCTGTTTAATCTGCAATAGCCGTTCAACGCCGTAATAAAGCCCCACGCTAAAGACCAATAAAGCCAATGACACTACTGCGGCAGCCTGCATCTGATAGCTACCCATGAGTTGGTATAAGTACAGCGGGAGGGTGCGAAACTGCTGACTACCAAATAGCGCTACCGCACTCAGGTCCCCCATGGAGACTAAAAAACTAATGATGAAAGCGTGGGCAAACGGCTTTTTCAGCGCTCGCCACTCAATCAGTCGCAAACGCTGCCAACCCCTTAAACCAAGGCTGGCACACAATAAATGGTACTGCTGAGCAATATGCAACATCGGTTGCGATAAGGTTTTAATCACATAAGGCAGAGCCATAACACTATTGACGACGACCACCAACCAATAAGCCATGCTAAAGATATCGACCATTTGACGCAGCAACAAAAATAACCCGGTACTGATCACTAAGCCGGGCGTAACCAGAATAATGGTGCCAATCCATTCAATACTATTGGCTTTAATAGGTTGTTGATTGATTCGCCAATGACGACTCGTTATAACAATCGCACATCCTGCAAGTAACGCTATCGCACCGGTAACACTGGCCACTTGAAAAGAGGCTGCGGTGGCAAGCCAAAATTCCTGACTACTCAACACTTGCCACAGGTAGCTATTTAAACCACTTAAAACCACCATCAGTAAAGGAGGAATGACTAATAAGATCACCACACCAATCCACATTCCATCCCAGAGTTGTTTTAGTCGACTGTCCCCCCCCCAAACTTGGACAGGATAATTTCCCCCTTGAGTTGCGGGCAAACAACGACTAAACCATTGCATCGAAAAGTATAACAATCCACACAATAACATCTGCCAAATGGCTAACAGTGCCCCCGTAGCCAAATCAAAATCAAACTTAATCGCTTGATAAATCGCTAGCTCAATCGTTGTCGCTTTCGGTCCTCCGCCTAATGCCATAACCGTAGCAAAGCTGGTAAAACAGAGCATGAATACTAGGCTAGCGACATGAGGTAATTGTTGGCGCAGTCTTGGCCACTCAACCCATTTAAATTTTTGCCAACTGCTCATGCCTAAATGGGCGCATAACTTGTGCTGCTCAAGTGGAATCGCGACCAAACTTTGCAACAATAATCGACTTGCGTAAGGTAAATTAAAAAACACATGAGCCAATAAAATTCCGTTTAAACCATAAATCGAAAAAGGCAGACGGATGTGCCAATAGCCAAGTATCTTGGCGACTAATCCTTGATTACCGTAAATCGCGAGTAAACCAAATACCCCGACTAAAACGGGTAACACCAAGGTCATCGCAAACAGCTTGAGGAGAAGTTCTTTACCTTTAAAGCGGCGACGACTTAAAGCGTGAGCGACTGGAATAGCAAAGCCCACACTCAGTAACGTAGAAAAAAATGCTTGATAGAAACTAAACCAAGTAACATGACGGTAATAAGCGTCATGCCATAATTGACTAATCGCAAAAGAAGGGGCTTGCCACAATAAAGCGGCCAATGCACTAATAACTAGGGCCGCAACTAATGCTGCGACCCCTATACCTAATTTAGGCGTCGTTGATAAGATCATCGATTAAAAAGTCAATGCGTGTTGCCACTCACGAATCCAATGACGACGCTGTGCCGCTACTTCGTTGGCACTAAAGGTCAATGATTGGCTGGGTTGTTGTAATTCAGAGAAAGCGTCAGGCAAAGCTACATTGGTTACAGGATACATCCAGTTGGTGGTTGGGATAGCCGATTGGAAGGCATCACTGACGATAAATTGCATAAATTGAGCCGCTAATGCTTGGTTAGGACTACTTTTCACCTTAGCCGCGACTTCAACCTGCATGTAGTGACCTTCAGCAAAGTTAGCCGTGGTATAACGATGGTCATTTTCAGCCATCTTATGGTAAGCAGGAGAAGTCGTATAAGAGAGCACCATATCGGCCTCCCCTTTTAAAAACATTGAATAAGCTTCCGACCACCCTTTGGTCACCGTGACGGTTTTTTTCGCCAGTTGCTGCCATGCGGTGGCGACTTGATCACCGTAGACCGACTTCATCCATAGTAGCAATCCTTGACCTGGAGTTGAGGTCCGCGGATCTTGATAAATAATCGTCAAGTCATCGCGCTGTTCGACCAGTTCTCTCAGGCTCTGCGGTGGATGAGTTAAGGTTTGCTGGTTATACACAAACGCAAAATAGCCATAATCGTAAGGGATAAAGGTCTCATCACTCCAACCATTCGGCAGAGTCAGTGCTGATAAATCGACAGAATGAGGGGCTAACAGTCCTGTTTGTTCTGCTTCGGTCATCAAGTTATCATCTAAACCCAACAAAACATCGGCCTTAGTATGGCGACCTTCAAGACGTAAGCGATTTAAAATCGATACGCCGTCATCCAAACCAACCAAGTTCAGTTGACAGTTACACTCGGCTTCAAACGCTTTTTTAATCACCGGACCCGGCCCCCAATCCGCGATAAATGAACTATAGGTATACACCGTCAAGGTTGGTTTATCGGTTGTCGTGGGTGGCGCGGCAATCGCGAGGGAAGAACAGAATAGGCTAGTTAATGCGATGATAGAGTATTGATTTTTCAAGGCTTGCGCTCCATGGTGAGCGGCACAGGCTTGAGAAAGAGTGAGACAGCGTCCATGAGTCTGTGTCGAATCTCCTGCTCAATTCCTACGCCAGTATTATCTGGTTCAGGTGTTTAGTCAGTATCGCTTGACGGCCAAGGCGATGACTAATGCGGGTCCCAAGCATGGCTTGATCTCAGCGCCATTCGATGATGAATGGTTGGCTCCCCGATGAGTGAATAAGATTGTAATGCTAAAACATGAAAGAAGCTACTTAACGCTGATCATAACCCCAGCGCGGCACAAGTCCCTGTTCAATCCCTAGATGGTCGAGAATTCGAGCTACCATAAAATCAACCAAATCATCGATCGATTTAGGCTGATGATAAAAACCGGGCGCTGCCGGCATAATGGTAACGCCCATTTGCGATAATTTATGCATATTCTCTAAATGCAGGGTAGAGAACGGGGTTTCGCGAACCACCAGCAGTAACTGTCCTCGCTCTTTGAGCACCACATCTGCAGCGCGCTCAATCAAGTTGTCCGACATGCCATGAGCGATAGCAGCAACGCTGCCTGCTGAACAAGGACAAACCACCATTTTTTTCGGTGCCGCAGAGCCTGAAGCCACGGGGGAAAACCACTCTTCTTTGCCACAGACGATCAGTTTACTCGGATCGCAATTAAACTGCTTAACCAACTGCTGCTGCGCCGCTTGGGGTTGACTAGACAATTGCAAACCATGTTCCGTCGCTAATACCACTCTGGCGGCCGATGAGATAAGCAAATACACGGTGTGATCACTGGCGAGTAAACATTCTAAAAGACGCAGCCCATAGGGTGCGCCAGAGGCTCCGGTCCAGGCTAAGGTAATGGCTTGGCTATGTGTTGTCATGTCGGTCACTTTTTATTTAATGCCTAAAGTGTTACTGAGCGCGCTTTTTAAGCGTGGCAAGTAACTTGTTATGTATGCCGCCAAAACCACCATTACTCATCACTAAAATGTGCGTGCCCGGTTTGGCTGCTGCGCAAATTTTCTCAACTAAGTCGTCGATATTATTGCTCACATAAGCGGGTGAGGAGCATCGCTGAGCCACCTCATCAACCGACCACGCTAATTCGTTAGGCTGAAAAAAATAGACTGAATCAGCTTGCGCGAGTGATGCCGCCAGCGTGCCTTTGTGCACACCTAATTTCATGGTTGCAGAGCGAGGTTCGACGACAGCAATGATCTTCTCATTGCCGACCTTGTTACGTAAGCCAGACAAAGTTAGTTCAATCGCCGTCGGATGATGAGCAAAATCATCATAAACAGTCACGCCATTTTCCTGACCTTTTTGCTCTAAACGGCGCTTAGTATTGATAAAACTTGCTAATGCCTGACAGGCCAAATCTGGCGTAACGCCCACATGTCGCGCGGCGGCAATCGCCATTAAGGCATTATTTACATTGTGATCACCAATCAATGACCACTCAACGTCGCCCACTCGTTGATCTTGAAAATAGACCGCAAATTGTGAGCCTTGCGGGTTGTGCTTTTTAGCCTGCCATTGCCCCTGCTGACCCATTAATTCTCGTTCACTCCAGCATCCTCGACTCAACACATCCGCCAAAGCAGAGTCTTGCTGGGGAGCAAACACTCGTCCATTACCCGGTAAGGTGCGGATTAAGTGATGGAACTGACGCTTGATCGCTTCGAGATCATCAAAAATATCCGCATGATCAAACTCCAAATTATTCAAGATCAAGGTTCGTGGGTGATAATGAACAAACTTAGAACGCTTATCGAAAAAAGCACTGTCATATTCATCGGCTTCAACCACAAAAAACATGCTTTCTCCCAAACGGGCAGAGAGATCAAAGTTGCCTAATACGCCACCGACAAGAAAACCGGGCTGATAGCCACACTGTTCTAAAATCCACGTCAACATACTCGCGGTGGTCGTTTTACCATGCGTTCCCGCCACAGCCAGAACCCAACGATCTTGCAATAAGAAATCATGTAACCATTGCGGCCCAGAGGTATAACGTAAATTGTGGTTTAAAACATACTCAACACAAGGATTACCACGACTCATCGCGTTACCAATCACCACCAGATCAGGACGTGGGGTTAGCTGATCAGGATCAAAACCCTCAATAATTTCAATACCTTGTGATGATAACATCGTACTCATTGGTGGATAGACATTCGCATCACTGCCCGTCACTTGATGACCTAACTGACGAGCGAGGATCGCCAATCCGCCCATAAAAGTGCCACAAATCCCTAAAATATGAATATGCATCAACCTGATCTCACTTGTGCTGTTTGTCTGCCTGACCATTATCCTGATCCATACCATAAAAGCGAGTACCGCAAATCGCCATAATGTAATTTATCGAAAGTCGACATCTAAATTGAGATCTTCGGCAGTTAGTTTATTACTCGTAAAAAGTTCTAGGATTTAAAATCACCGCTATAACGAAACACCTTGAAAAGGTAGCTAAATTTGCTTTCTTCTCAAGGAGTAAGAACACCAACGCTGATGACCCTACTCTTTCGCGTTACCTTTCTCCCCCAGAACCAATAAGTGTTAAGGAAATAACATGTCGAAGATGCGCACCCTTGGTGAGTTTATTGTTGAAAAACAACACGACTTCCCCCATGCAAGCGGTGAACTCTCCTCTCTACTTGCGTCCATTCGTCTTGCCGCTAAAATCGTTAACCGAGAAATCAATAAAGCTGGATTAGCTGATATTACTGGCGCATCGGGTAACGATAATATTCAAGGTGAAGAGCAACAAAAACTGGATGTCTACGCTAACGATAAGTTTAAAGCGGCTTTAGAAGCGCGCGATCAAGTCTGCGGCGTAGCTAGTGAAGAAGAAGACGAGGCGGTCGCCTTCAATAAAGAGCTCAACCAAAATGCGAAATATGTCGTGTTAATGGATCCGCTCGATGGCTCATCGAATATTGATGTCAACGTTTCAGTGGGGACCATTTTCTCAATTTATCGCCGTATCTCTCCCGTTGGCGGACCACCAACCGCAGAGGATTTCCTTCAGCCTGGTCATAAACAAGTAGCCGCTGGCTATGTGATTTATGGCTCCTCGACTATGTTGGTGTACACCACCGGCAATGGCGTCAATGGCTTTACTTACGATCCGTCGATTGGTTCATTTTGTCTCTCTCATGAAAATATGCGCATCCCAGAGCAGGGCAAAATTTACTCCATCAACGAAGGTAACTACATTCGTTTTCCAACCGGCGTTAAAAAATACATTAAATACTGCCAAGAGAGCGTACCGGAAGATAACCGCCCTTACACCTCACGTTATATTGGTTCATTAGTCGCCGATTTTCACCGCAACTTACTCAAAGGCGGCATCTATCTTTATCCAAGCACTCAAAGTCACCCCAACGGTAAGCTGCGTTTGCTGTATGAATGCAACCCGATGGCACTATTGATTGAGCAAGCGGGGGGCTTAGCGACAGATGGCAGACAACGTATCCTTGATATCAAACCTACCGAGTTACACCAGCGTGTGCCGTTTTTTGTCGGTTCAAAACAGATGGTTGAAAAAGTCTCTCAGTTCCTTGAAACCTACCCAGATGAATAGTCATCTGAACGGGACTCAACTGACTGAGCGTTGTCGATAAATATCGAACAACCATAGAACAAATCTAACCCATAGCGCTGATCCTTAAAGTTAGCAGGAGCTAAAAGCCCATCGAGTTGAGCACTGCTACTTGGGTATCCGGCTTTTTACAGGTAAACTTCGCCTTTTTCTGCACGTCGGTTTTGCACCGACGTGCAGTTTGCATAATAATGAGCGACACTTTTTAAAATCCGGCTAACCAAAAGGAAACCGTAATGAGCTTAAATAATGTGCCAGCAGGAAAATCTCTGCCAGACGATATCTATGTAGTGATTGAGATCCCAGCGAACGCTGATCCAATCAAATACGAAGTAGATAAAGATTCTGGTGCTGTATTCGTTGACCGTTTTATGTCTGCGCCTATGTTCTACCCATGTAACTACGGTTATGTGAACCACACACTATCTCTTGATGGTGACCCAGTTGATGTATTGGTTCCAACACCCTACCCATTAATCCCGGGTTCTGTGATTCGTTGTCGTCCAGTGGGTGTTCTGAAGATGAGTGATGAGTCAGGTGAAGATGCCAAAGTCATCGCCGTTCCACACTCTAAGCTGTCTAAAGAGTACGACCACATTCAAGATGTGAATGATATTCCAGCACTACTGAAAGCTCAGATCACGCATTTCTTCGAGCGTTATAAAGAGCTAGAAAGCGGTAAATGGGTAAAAGTAGAAGGTTGGGAAGATGCCGCTTCTGCGCGTGCTGAAATCCTCTCTTCTTACGAGCGTGCACAGCAAAAATAAGGCTCTTTCCCCTGATTAAGTCAGGGTGAATAAGCTCAAAAAGCCAGCATTGCTGGCTTTTTTCATTGAGAAAACACGGCTTAAATACGTTGGCACCAATCGCCAGATTCAATTTCAGAATCAAGCCGCGACGCCTCTTGATAAATGTATATCCAAGCCAGACCGTAAGGAGTATCAATCGTTTCACGTCGATATTCAACGGGGACATCTTCTAATACATCAAGTTTTGCCAATGTGCGCTCATCAACTTGATACACTTCCCCTTTGATCGATTGCTGACCAGCAATCAATCCCGGATACGGACCAAGATCATGCAACGCATAGCTTGGCGGTGTTTCAAAATAGCCCAAAAGCTTACTTTCGCTTAAATAATCGTGATGGCTTTGCCCTTGTCGTAAGGTGCCATAAACAAACACTAGAGACAGCAATATAACCCTCCTTAGTTAAATTCGAAGCGATAGAGCAAATCAATCGCACTATCGACTCCAGAGACCGCCTCCAAATAGAGGTCCCTCATTAAACGATAACGAATGGTAAATTGACCGACAGAGTTGAAAATTCCCACCCCATATTTAACTTGTAAACCAGGTAAAATATAGCCACTCACAGTAATTTGTGCATCATCCCCCGAACCGGCAGTATCCAATTGCAGATCTTGTACGCCAAACTCCTCGCCAATTCGACCCACCACTTTACCGCTTTGCGCTAAGCTTAGCCCAATCAGCGTCATGGTCATCGCATTACCGCCAGCTTCACCATCAATATCTTGTCCACGTAATAAATAAGATAAAGCATTCGCTTGTGGCATCGCTGGCTCAGAGAAAATGGTGATCATCGGCTCATCAGCGGGCCCTGTTACTTGGATACCGGCAATCACACCATCTTGAGTATTATTTGGATTACGAATCGCTTTAATCGACACAAAAGGCTGATCGACTGGGCCATTCATTAAAATTTTACCTTCTTGGATCTGTAAATCCTGACCAAATGAGCGATACTGACCCTGCAAAATATTTATCTCACCAATCACCAATGGCCCACGATCGCGCTGCGTGACATTCAATCGGCCTCGTAGCCCACCTTCTAAGCCAAAAGCACTCAGACGAACATCGTCACCAATTACGATCTCAACATCCGTTTCAATGCGCAGTGGTAAACGGCTCTGCTCACTTAAAGGCTGTAAATCTTTACTCAGTATGACTTGATCTTTAGACACTTCGATGGCGCTCGGAGGTAGCTCTTCGACCGTAATCCGTCCCCAAGGAAGATGGATAGAACCGGTGACTTGTGCCACATCCGGTTGCATGGTTAAGGTTAAATCAGGGATCACCTTCATTTTTACAATCGGTGGCATATCCACCAACAGCGAATCGGCAAACACTCGACTGTTCACTCGCCACTCAGCCATGTTGTGCCAATCAGCATCACCAGTGACATTCAGTAAGCCCTCGGGCGTACCAATTTGTGCATGCAGCGCCGCTTGGTAACCAGAAAAGTCTAGCGTAACTTGGCCCGAATCCATATCAACCGGAGAGATATCACCTTTGAGCTGCAACCCCGTCAACTCAATATTACCCAGCACTTGAGGATGAAGCACGGCCCCTTGCAAACTTAAATCCGCCGTTATCGTCGCATCCGCTTGACTAAACTCACCGACTAATGGCTGTAGAAAATCAAGATGAAAGGGGGTCAGTTTTAGTCCGGCCTGCCACTGTTTTTCTTCTGCAGTGACATCGGGGATCTGTACATGACCAGAAAACTGACCATTATTTGTCACCTGCAACGACCAGTCCGCTTGTAAGGAATTATTGGCTAATTCAGCATTAAGCTGCATCGCATCCCATCCCAAAATAATCGGTTGTGACAAATTTTGCTCAACTTCGCCGGCTGGTAAGGTAACGGAAAGCTTAACTTGTGGTGCCGCCTGTGCTGACCACTGAGCCGATAACTGACCATTCAGTTCCCCCTTTATCTGGGTTTCTGATGGCAGTAATCCTTGAATTTGACTGAATTGGAAATGGTTGATAGCGAGTTGAACTGCACCGCTATCCCCTACACTGGCGCTTTCTTCAAGACACAGAGAGGCATCCGCTTGTAACCAACAGTGCGGCGCTATCATCGCACGAGCTTGGTCGAGGTCAACATTGATATCCGTAGCATGACTCAACTGCCATGGCCCTTGTATGGACTCGATATTCATACGCTCAAGCTGGCCATCCCAACGCCAAGCGGTCGACTCAGTAAGCCGTCCTGATATCGCCAGTTGGCTAGACACAAGGGGAGATTTAACCTCTAACGTCAAATGATGTTGCTCTTGCTGACCACTCAAGGATAACAAAAGTGACTCAATGCTCTGATCTTGATAATGAATATCAGCAACAGAGAGGTGTAAATCCGCTTGAGGTAAAGGCAGCGGCGTTAACTGGCCGACTAACGATAATTCACGAATCGTTGCCTCGTTTAACCAAGCCAACTGTTCGGCGCGAAGATCAAGCTGAATATCAGGTTTCGCCAATTGCCCACGTAGCGTCACTTGACCTGCTACTTGCCCCGATAGATCCGGCACTGTTTTCGCTAAATCCTTTAACGATAAAGCAATATCCATTTGCCACTGTTGGTCTAATTGGCCTTTAGCGGTCAATCGATTTGGTCCGTGCGCGAAGGTTAACCCAGAGGTAGAGATGCGATACTCCCCTTGACCTCGCGGATCGGCGGCGTTGAGTTGCCCTTTAATATCCAACGGATAGCCACGAAAATCACCATTAATAGCCAGTAATGGCAGGGCAATCTCAAAGCCGCCTTGCTCGGTCAACTTGCCAGAAGTGATTAACTGGCCGCTGATCATCCCTGGTGCTTCAGGCCATTGCAAACCGGGATTAATCTGCTTAACGTTGAGCTTGGCTTGCCAATCAATGTTTGGTTGCCAGTTGGCTTGCAGTTCGCCCTCAATCTCACCATTTAGGGTCTTCAAAAGCAGTGAATGCAAGGCTATCTGGGTCAATGAACCCTGTCCTTGAACTACCAAGCTCATCTCAGGGAGATCCAGTCCTGCTAGTGTTGCTTCGATGGCTAGCTGATAATCATTGAGCTTCCCCTTTGCGTTAAGCAAAGGGGCTTGCACAACATAATCGCCTTCACCGACCAGCGGCCACTGGGCTTTTAGCTGCTGCACCTTGATATCAAAAGGCATATCGGGTTGTAACGGTTTTAATTTCGCCTGCAACTGGGCCTGTGCCAGTCCGGCAAGTTGCGCCTCCAAAGCGAGATCGGCCATACTGCCTGAGGCCTTTAATTGTAAAGTTTGTCCCTTCGCTTCTGGTAACTTCAGCAATGACTGAAAAGTGAGATTCAGAGGATAATCACCACGCAAAGTCGCCCGCCCCGTTAGAGAGGCATCCAGCTCTGGCATATCAAGGGTTATGTTTTTTACGTCAATTTGAGACTGAAAGGCTTGAGCTTGTAGCACCAAGTGATTAATGGCGATCGGTGATGCTTGCTCGAGGAGAAAATCGCGCAATTCAAAGCGACTCAGCTCGATTCGCAATGGAATAATAACCTCAGGTAAGCTTATCGGCAGCGCATCGGATGAAGAAGCGCTCGTCGCAGCCGACGGCTCCGTCTGTTCTTCAGCCAACGCAATGCGTACGCCTCGCCATAACGTGCGATCAATCGTTAATCGATCGCCTTGTAGTGAGCCACTGGTCGTAAAGTGCTGCCAGTCAATCTGATTACCAAGCAGATTAAGCTGAATATTATTCAAGGTTAATCGGCCCAATTTGATTGGCACGGGTGTAGAAATCGCGGTCACTGGCGCTGATGCCGTCTCTGCCGATTGATGTGTTGAATCGGCAATAGATTCCAAATTAAACTGCAATCCCGAGACAATCACCTCATTAATACAGATCATCGGTTCGAGCAAACAGTTCGCATTTACCGCGAGCGTTAATTGCTCAAGCTGCAGATCAATAGCGGATGATGGCTCTTGATATTCAATGCCATAAAGAGTAAAACGGGGGAAAATAGCCCCTTGGGTCGATTGAACCGAGAAATCAGGTAACGCTTTTTGAGCACCCCAGACTAAGACATTTAAGCCACTGTTGGTAAAAAATAACCCAGCAAACAACAGCAACAAAAGCGTGACAATGCCAGCAAAGCTTGCGGATAACCAACCGGTCCATTTCATCGCTCGCTTAATCATAATTCAGGCCCTAACGTAAAATGCAGTTTGAATCGATCGCCGGGTTCAGAATCTAATCCCCATGCAAAATCAAGTCGCAGCGGCCCCACGGGTGAAACCCAACGCAAACCAAATCCGGTCCCCGTTTTCCAATCAGGGGTGTCATTAAAGGCGTCACCATAATCGACAAACAGCGCAGCCCACCAATTACCACCAATTCGATATTGATATTCTAATGAGCTGGTGGCCATGTATTTAGCCCCCGTTAACGAGCCACTGGCATCCCGCGGCGAAATAGATTGATAACCATAACCACGTAGATTGTTGTCTCCACCTGCAAAAAAACGCAGCGAAGGGGAGAGCTTATCGAACTCGTCGGCAAAGTTGGCACTACCGTCAATTCTGAATAGACCACGATGACGCTCACCTAAGCTTCTGACCCAAGAGCTACCAGCTTGGACTCGAGTGGCTCGCGTTTCCGAAATCACTGAGGGATCGGCGTATTCTAAGGTGATGGTTTGCTTATCGCCCCAAGTTAATAACGAGCGATTCAGCCGTGTACGAGTACGGGTATAAGTAATGCCTGGCATTAAAAATTGCGCTCCATCATCTTGTAAACCCTGCTCATAACTTTCAATCAGATAGCGCAAAAACACCGTTCGATGCCAGCTACTATCGAGCAACCAATGACGCTCTAGCACGAGATTAGATTCAAGACTTTCAGTATCTCGATTATCGACATGCTTCATCCCATATTGGATACGGTAATACTGCCGAAGTACATCTTCGAGAGGAATTTTATACCCTGCGGTAATACTCTGTTCAGGGCCCGATATCGATAGACTACTATCAAAACTGTGGCCATATTCATTTAACCACGGCTTCTTCCATTTTAATGAGCCTCTTACGCCAACATCGGTTGAATAACCAATACCCGTTTCTAGTTGATTACGCGCTTTTGGCGCTAAAGCAACCACCATAGGTAATTCACGCTGTTCAGGATTTAACTGTTCCAAATCGGGTTTGACGAATACCGATGAAAACCAATCCGTATTGGCTAGGTTAAGGTTAAATTGACCAACTTGTGAGACTAAATAAGGATCGCCTTGTTTAAACGGTTGCAGTGAACGAACACGAACCTCTTCAATTTGACTCCCAGAGATCGACGTGGCGCCAAAATGATAACGAATGCCACTGTCAAAGTGTAAACGAACAAATGCTTGATGCCGATCGGGAACCACTTCCAAACGACTTAACTGAAAATCGCCATCGAAATACCCCTTTTGGAGCGCTAAGTTACGCAAGGAGGATTTAAGGCTATCGTATTGGCTATGATTCAGTGTCTCACCAACCTTTAAGCCACTACGTTCAATCACGCGAGCAAAATCCGCATCTTGCTGCGCTTCTCCCTCAATCACGATCTCAACCACCGCCAAACGTACCACTTCTCCGGGAGAAACATGCACCGTCATCGCTCGATCCGGTTCCGTGACTTCAAAAACAAACGTCGGGTGATAATAACCTAGCGCATTTAATGCAGCGGTTATCCTTTGTTCTAGACGCGACTGAAAACGTAACTGGGTCGAGTAATCGCTGGTCGATATTGAGGACAGATAGGCATCGACGTTATCTTTTAGATCGCCGCTTAATCCTCGAATGGTTAAATCGACTTTCGCCAACACAGTGCAGGAGAAGAATAACGTCGCGAATAGTACATAGAATGGGAGTGATCTCATGTTAAATAGTGGTTAAGCGCCTTACCGCAATTCAGGTTAATAGACTTTAAATCATACCGACTATAGGATAAGAAGTCTGTAGGATAATCGCTCACGCGCCAATAGATTACACGCAGATGTGGCGATAAAGCGATCTCGGCACGTAAGACGAACAACGAACGTCATCACATCATCAATGCTGATATTCCAGAACAATACTCTGGATCAATCGCATCCGATGTTGAATAAAAATTGTATCAGTGAGACACAGAATTTCACTCAACGTTCCATTGACTATGACTAATAAGGAATTGCTATGCTCAACAAATCTTCGCTTATTTCAGCGGATCAAGCCTTACCAGGCCGTGCTACTCCCATCGAGTTTGAAGACAAACATTTTATCCATCATACCCCCCTAAGCAGCAAACCTAGCGCGGGACAAGAGCAATTACTGATTGGAATGGGCTGTTTTTGGGGAGCGGAACGTTTATTTTGGCGTTTAGACGGTGTCGTTTCTACTTCTGTCGGCTATGCTGGCGGCTTTACTCCAAACCCAACCTATCAAGAAGTTTGTACGGGTAAAACTGGCCATGCGGAAGTCGTCCGAGTGATCTACGATCCTAAGGTGTTACCCTTGAGAACACTGTTGCAAGCCTTCTGGGAAAATCACGATCCAACCCAAGGTATGCGCCAAGGCAATGATTTAGGAACTCAATATCGTTCTGTGATCTACACTTACACCGATGAACAGCAAACGCTAGCAGAGCAAAGCCGCGCAGAATATCAAGCTTTGCTAAACGAACACCATAAAACGGAGATCACCACCGAAATTACTCCTGCTGGCGCTTATTATTTTGCGGAAAGTTCTCACCAGCAATACCTCGCTAAAAACCCGCAAGGATATTGTGGCCTTGGTGGCACAGGGGTGTGCTTTTTGTGAGTAATAATCGAGCTC
Source organism: Vibrio sp. 2017_1457_13 (assembly GCF_030851525.1). NCBI lineage: Bacteria > Pseudomonadati > Pseudomonadota > Gammaproteobacteria > Vibrionales > Vibrionaceae > Vibrio > Vibrio sp. 2017_1457_13. Next base: position 197,240 of record NZ_VHTA01000008.1, on the reverse strand, counting down.
ACTAATATAACGCTCGCTTCAGCAATATCAACGAAGCGAGCTGATTAATGGCTCATTAAATGATGAAAGAGCATTCTGTTATGATCAATTATTTAAGAACGAGCGTTATTTTTACTCTTTGCTATAGCCTCCCAATTTGCGCTATTGAGCTCAATCTGGGTCTACAATTAACCACCAACAACATTGATGTGCGCGACGAGTCCGATCAAAACATTGCACAAATGAATAATAAGCTCGCTCTTTCTCCAACGGTCTCTCTCTTATCAAAAGGCTATTATCTTTCAGAGCAAAGCTCGTTGGGCGTACAATTTCAACTGGATGGCAATCTCGTCAAAGTTAATCGACAAACGCTTCATCAAAACAATCAGCTAACCAATCTTGATACCAAAATATCTGGCTATGCGCTGTATGCGATGCCATTATTTTTTTACCATTTTAATCGCCACCAGCCAGAAAAATGGCAAGTAAAAACGGGGATTGGTATTGGGCTAGGTTATCTTAATCTGAGTGGTAATTATCAAATTACTCAGCCCCTACATCCCGAGTTTGGCGAGACAAAAAACATCAAACTTAGTGAGTTTGGTCAGGCGGTCGGGGTTTATTTAGAGATCAAAAAAGGCAAACATGCGTTCTTGCTCTATAATTTTAGTCCCTACGTCAATAACAGTAATTACCAATTTCAAGAACACAATGCGGTCCTTGCATACCGATACACCATCAACTTAAACCACTTATTTACTAAAACGGACTTACCATGATAAAAAAAATACTACTCACTCTATTGATCACCACTCATAGTCTCGTTGCGTCAGCACACAATCTAGTACTCGGTCAGCCACTCCCAGCCGTCGACGTCGCAAAATATGGCGAAGTGATATTGGAGGGTAAAGACACTCAGTTTGTACCATGGAGTAGCACTCAACTCCCAGGTAAGGTTCGAGTGATTCAAGCTATTGCTGGTCGAAGCGCCGCCAAGGAAATGAACGCCCCTCTCATGGCCGCCCTCACCGCAGCAGAGTTTCCTCGTGATGCATACCAAACTACAACGATCATTAATCAAAATGATGCGGTATGGGGAACGGGCTCGTTTGTAAAATCATCGGCTCAAAGCAGCAAAACCGATTTCCCTTGGTCGTCGATTGTCCTTGACCAAGCGGGTATCGTGGCACAAAGTTGGCAGTTACAAAACCGCTCATCAGCGATCATCGTGCTCGATAAACAGGGTATCGTGCAATTTGTCCAAGAAGGATCTTTAAATGACGATGCTATTCAAAACCTACTATCGCTCATTCAACAACAGCTAGAAAAATAACCTTAAGGCTTGCCAGACAAGAAGATTGTTATACTATAACAATCTTCTTGTTGTATTGGGTATAAGATGATGGTCAAACCACAGCCTTTACGTCTATCGACCAACACTGTCAGTATACTGGCCGTATTGTTGGTGCTGTGGCTCAATATCGCTGTGATAAATCATCAATTAGACATTCATCCAACTCAACATACCGATCATCATTGCCAACTGTTTTCCGTAATGAAACACGGCCTTGAGCATGCCACTCTGATCATCCCTATTTGGCCAGCACAGGGTTTTATACCAGCCATCGTTAGCCCATTTTGTTTGGTACTCGACTACATTACTTATGTAGCACGTTCACCACCAAAACGTTGAACCGTTCAATACATTAACCAACACAATATTTACTATCCCTATGTTATGGAATCAACACTATGCTAACTAAACCTTTGCTTGCCTTAAGTATTTCTGCCGTATTATCAACCGCCGCGTTTGCCCATCAAGAATTTCGTCAACACGATGCTCATGTTCATGGACAAGTTGAGCTTAACATCGCTCAAGATGGCACGGATTTGCTGATTGAGATCACTGCTCCGGGCGCAGATGTGGTGGGTTTTGAGCACGCACCACACAACGAAACCCAAGTTCAAGCACTTAATCGCGCATTAGATATCTTAGGACAAGCAGAATCACTGTTTACCTTAAGCTCGGCAGCGAAATGTCAATTGGAAGAAACCCATGTTAGCCACACCCTAAGTGGCGACAAAGATAACCATGATCATAGCGATCATGCTCATCATGATCACGGACATGATCATAAGCATGACCATGACCATGACCATGACCATCATAAGCATCACGATCACAAGCATCAACACGGTGAATTTACTGCGCAATATCACTATCAATGTGAAAATGTTGGCGCGCTCACTCAGATCAACACAGAATGGTTCGCCTTATTCCCAAGCACGGAAAAAATGCTGGTCAATTTACTCACCGAGCGTACACAAACTGCCGTTGAGCTGACCAAGCAACAAACTCGTCTGTCACTGTAAATGCATCAACCGATGTAAGCGTTCACGCCCCAATCGGGTAAGCCTGGCTTACCCGATTTTCCATCAAATAAGGATAAGTGATGAACAGCCAACCGCTGCCAAGCGCCACTCCCGTAATTGACCTTATCGATGTACAATTTCAGTGGCCAAATAATCCTCAACCGACCCTCCATATTGATGCTTTGAGCGTGCTTGCCAAGCAACATCTGTTTATAAAGGGGCCAAGTGGTTGTGGTAAATCGACCTTACTAAGCTTACTGACCGGAATTAATACCGCCACTCAAGGCCATGTCCACTTACTCGGTCATGACTTAGCTAAACTCAAATCTCGCCAACGAGATAAATTTCGCGCTGACAATATTGGTTATATTTTCCAACAATTTAACTTATTACCTTACTTATCAGTGATTGATAACGTCATCCTACCCTGTCAATTTTCAGCTCATCGCCGCGCGAACGTCTCTGGAGATATTCGCGAGCGAGCCAAACAGTTACTCGCTCAGTTGAAGCTCAGTGACACACTGCTTAATAAGCCGGTGACGGAATTAAGTATCGGTCAACAACAACGCGTCGCCGCGGCAAGGGCATTGATTGGCGATCCGCCACTACTGATTGCCGATGAGCCCACTTCCGCACTCGATTACGATAACCGCAGTGCCTTTATCGAACTGTTATTAGATGAAGCCAATCGTGTCGGCACAACCCTAGTTTTTGTTAGCCACGATCCAACTTTAGAGAAACTGTTTGAACGAAGTGTGTACTTACCTACTATTAATCAAGCACGAGGTGTTGCATGAGCGTAGTCACCAAGTTAGCGTGGAAAAGCTTACTGAATCGCAAAACTACCGCTTTATTAACCATTCTTACCGTAGCGATTTCCGTCATTTTATTAATGGGGGTTGAGCGCATTCGCACCCAAGCAAAGAGCAGTTTTGCTAATACCATTTCAGGTACCGATCTGATTGTCGGAGGGCGTTCAGGACAAGTGAATCTTCTGCTTTATTCGGTATTTCGGATTGGCAATGCGACCAATAATATTGATTGGAAAAGCTATCAAGAATTTAGCCAGCATCGCGCCGTAAAATGGGCTATCCCGATTTCACTGGGCGATTCGCACCGTGGTTTTCGTGTCATGGGCACCAACCATAACTACTTTGAACACTTTCGCTATGGAAGTAAGCAACCACTTACTTTTTCTCAAGGCAGAGAGTTTTCCGGCTTATTTGAGACTGTACTCGGTGCCGACGTCGCCAAACAACTCGGTTATCACTTAGGCAGTGAGATCATTATCGCTCATGGCATCAGCGATGTCGGCTTCAGTCGGCACGATAATCTGCCTTTTACTGTCGTCGGTATTTTAGCGCCAACCGGCACGCCGGTAGATAAAACCGTCCACGTCTCTCTTGAAGCCATTGAAGCTATCCATGTTGGCTGGGAGTCTGGGGCTAATTTAGGCAATACCCCGAGCAAAGAAGAGTTAAAGCAGCGCGAATTTGAACCGCAGCAAATCACGGCGATGCTACTCGGTTTGCATTCAAAAATTCAGACCTTTGCGCTACAAAGACAAATTAACCAATACCGAGCGGAACCATTAAGTGCCATTCTACCCGGTGTAGCACTGCATGAACTGTGGGGAATGATGTCCGTTGCAGAGCAAGCGTTAATGACGGTGTCGGTTTTTGTCGTTATTGCCGGGTTACTCGGCATGCTAAGTAGCTTACTGACTAGCCTACAAGAACGTCGTCGTGAAATGTCGATTTTACGTGCGATGGGGGCACAACCAAAACACATTTTTGCCTTACTGATCAGCGAAGCGAGTGTTTTAACCTTATTAGGCATTGTCACCGGTTTAATCGGCTTATATCTTGTTCTTGCGGTCGCTTCCCCTATCGTCGCGAGTCAATATGGTATTCAACTGCAACTCCAAGCCCTGACTCATTATGAGTGGCAACTGCTGGGCTATGTGCAAGTGGCTGGCACCATGATAGGCTTTATTCCTGCACTGCGTGCTTACCGTCAATCACTCAGTGATGGTATGACGATACGACTCTAGGAGAAACAATAAGATGTATAAATGGTTACTGAGCTTATTGGTGTCACTACTTACGGCGATAAGCTTTAACGTCTACGCCAATGGTGAACCGCTGCAATTAGACTGGATTGATCTCATTCCAGAAAATGAGCGCAACCAATTTAACGCGATGGGCATGCCGATGATCGATCACAACCTCGATCTACCCGCCCAACAAATCAAAGTGGGCAGTGTACGCAGTGAGCTCAATGGCAGTCAGGTAAAAATCCCAGGTTTTGTCATTCCTCTTGAGGGAGACGAAAACTCCATCACCGAGTTTTTACTGGTTCCCTATTTTGGGGCCTGTATTCATGTCCCACCACCGCCACCGAATCAGATCATTTACGTCAAGTACCCTCAAGGGGCTCCGATTCAACAGTTATGGGATGTGGTGTATGTGATAGGAACATTGAAAACCGAAGTGGTCAGTGCTGAGCTGGCGGAAACCGCCTATCTGATTGAAGGAACCGCGATCGAAGATTACGATGACATGTAACCATTTGTTAAATAATTGCTAACTCAAAGACCACCTTACTCGTTACATCATGTATTTGGCTAAATAACTTAATAACCCCAAATAGATCAAAAACAGTAAAGTGGTCGATAGATGCTTAAACCAGCGATTTTCTTTATCGTACTTCATTGCGTCAGTGTGCCCCCACAGTTGTTGATAACAATTTTAACAAGTTATTATCATTTATGATAGCGCAAATTTGTGCGCTATCACCAAGAGTTTCACTGGTTACCTTAGCCAATCCACGGTACATTTTAGAGTATGATTCAATGGTAAAATTTGGTAACCCATGGCTGAGCTGAAATCCTCGGTTGTGATTGAGCATCCAACCACAACCCATTCCAATACAGAGAAAAAATCCAGTTATCTAAAAGATAGCGCGAGTCGTATCTCATCGATTGCTCAGCAACATGGGTTAGATGCCTTATTACTGGATGAGAAGCCGCAAAAAACGCCGTTAGATAGAGCGTTAAAACGTGAGCGAGAGAGAAAAGAGCAGCGACAAAAAAATCTGGAGCAAATCGTACGTCTTGCACATCTCTCGTGTCATAACGAAACGGCGGGAGACCCTGACCAAGACTGGCTATACCGTTTCTTCGATATGGCGCAAGATATTCATAACTCATCAATGCAGCGTCTGTGGGCGCAAGTTCTGAAACGTGAAGTGACCAACCCAGGGTTTACTTCAATGAAAGCACTGAGTATTTTGCAAAACATGACTCCCAAAGAAGCGCAAATTTTACAACGTGCCGCCGGTTTGAGTTGCAGTTTCGGCAGCGATCCGAGTTTAAAATTACTGTTTGGTCTTAAAGTACAAAACAGTATTTTTAGTTTAGGCAAACGCAATATCACCTCAACATTAAATATTGGTAGTCACCAATTACCTTATTCCAGCTTACTGGTATTAATCGAACTTGGCTTACTGCATGCCACAGAATTAGAATCGGGGGCAATTGAATTTGATCCGCCGCTAACGCTAAGCTACCAAGGTAAACAGCTCACATTAAACGTCACTGCCAAAGGGGTGCACTTGCTGTACTATCGCTTCACTCCTACCGGCAATGAACTCTGCCGACTATTAGGCAATAAACCCAATAGTGGTTACTATGATCAACTGATCGCTCTGTTAGGACAAAAATTTATTGTCCATAGTGACGCCAGCAGTACCATTCATCACACGGTATAAATCGCACACATAAAAAAAGCCACTCATCAGGATGAATGGCTTTCACGATCAAAGGGTGAGTGGTATCGCTTTAACCAATAATCCCTCGTTGCTGTAACGCCACAATGCAGCGCTCAACCAATGCCTCGACCGGCTCTTCACCAGCGGGCAAATCAATCTCTGCCTCCAGCGGCGCTTCATACACCGAATCAATCCCAGTAAACTGAGTCAGTTCACCCGCTCGTGCTTTCTTATACAACCCTTTTGGATCACGCTGCTCACACACCGCTAAGTGAGTATTCACAAACACTTCCAAAAATTCACCTTCAGGCATTAATGCTCGAACTCGTTGCCTTTCAGCACGATGCGGTGAGATAAAAGCCGTTAACACAATCAATCCTGCATCGGCCATTAACTTGGCAAGCTCACCGATGCGGCGAATGTTCTCCCGGCGATCTTGCTCTGAAAAACCTAAATCTGCGCACAATCCGTGACGCACATTATCGCCATCCAATAAATAGGTATGGTAACCAAGCTCAGCAAGGCGTTGTTCTAGAGCTCCCGCAATGGTTGACTTTCCAGCTCCAGATAGCCCAGTGAACCACAATACCGCTGGGCGCTGTTGTTTCAATCGTGCTCGATGGGCTTTATCAACATGATGCTCATGCCAAACGATCGTCGGTTCAGTGACATTATCGATAGTGTGCATTATTGCCCCTTGAACTGGCTGAGATCTTTCGCATCCCAATGAGGGAAATGTTTTCGGACCAACGCATTAAATTCTAACTCAAAAGCCGACAATCCCGTTGCAGTTGGTAAATCTACGGCTTGCAGCGACTCGCGAATCAAACCCGCTCCGACCGTGACGTTAGTCAAACGATCAATAATAATAAAACCGCCAGTATCCGCACAATCTTGATAGTTATCCACCGCCAGTTGATGGGTAAAGCGCCATTGACAACGGGCAATACCATTCAGTGGTAGCTGTTCAGTATTGAAGGTGCTTAGCTGATTAATATCGTATTGATGCTCAATGTTGGTCACTCGACCCAGAGTTTTCTTACCTGCGATTTTAATGTCGTATTCACGATCAAGTTGTAGTGGCTGCTCTGTCATCCATACCACATCCGCGACGAGTTGCGAGGTTAGCGAAACATCAGCATCGGCCAACACTAACAGATCACCACGACTGATATCGATCTCATCTTGTAACGTCAAGGTGACCGCTTGTCCAGCATTGGCATGGCTTAAGTCTCCGTCAAAAGTAACAATCCGCGTAATCGCAGAGGTTTTTCCAGACGGTAACACTTTGACCTTATCACCAACATGAATTGTGCCCGCGGCAACCGTACCAGCAAAACCACGAAAATCTAAATGGGGACGATTGACATACTGAACGGGAAAACGAAAATCTGCGTTGAGACTCGGTGGCTTAATCTGCACGTTTTCTAGTCGCTCGAGCAGTGATTCACCTTGATACCAAGACATAAATTGGCTTTTCTCGACGACATTGTCACCTTCTAGCGCAGAGATAGGAATCAACTGAATAGCAATATCTTGGGCAAGATGCTTTGAAAAATCAGCGTATTGCTGAGCAATTTCTTCAAATCGCGCTTGGGAATAATCCACTAAATCCATCTTATTGATCGCGACGATAAAGTGTTTGATCCCCAATAAATGGGCAATAAACGAATGTCGGCGGGTTTGATCTAATACCCCTTTACGAGCATCAATCAAGATAATCGCTAAGTCGCAGGTCGACGCCCCGGTAGCCATATTACGCGTATACTGTTCATGCCCTGGGGTATCGGCAATGATAAATTTGCGTTTTTGAGTGGAAAAATAGCGATAAGCGACGTCGATAGTGATTCCTTGCTCACGCTCGGCTTGTAAGCCATCGACCAATAGCGCAAGATCGGGCCGCTCTCCGGTGGTTCCCACGCGCTGACTGTCCGAATGAACCGCGGCGAGCTGATCTTCATAGATCTGCTTAGAATCATGCAACAGACGACCAATTAACGTACTTTTTCCATCATCAACCGAGCCGCAGGTTAGAAAGCGTAATAATGATTTATGTTGATGTTGGCTGAGGTATCCTTCAATACCCAGCTCAGCAAGTTGAGCATGCACTGCACTGTTCATTTTCTTTCCTCAAATCCTTAGAAGTAACCCTGGCGTTTTTTCAGTTCCATCGATCCAGACTGATCGTGATCGATCGCCCGCCCCTGTCGCTCACTGGACGTTGCCACCAACATCTCTTCAATAATCCCGGTCAACGTATCGGCTTCAGATTCTACGGCTCCGGTTAGGGGATAGCAGCCGAGGGTTCTGAACCGAACTCGCTTGTATTGAACCTCTTCACCCGGTTGCAATGGCATCCGCTGATCATCGACCATAATTAACATGCCATTTCGTTCAACTACCGGGCGGACATCAGCAAGATACAGCGGCACAATATCGATGTTTTCTAGATAGATGTATTGCCAAATATCCAATTCCGTCCAGTTCGATAAAGGGAATACGCGAATACTTTCCCCTTTATTAATTTGCCCGTTATAGGTTTTCCATAGCTCTGGACGTTGGTTTTTCGGATCCCAAGTGTGGTTTTGATCTCGAAACGAATACACTCGCTCTTTAGCTCGGGATTTTTCTTCATCACGACGAGCACCACCAAAAGCGGCATCAAACCCATAATGGTTCAGCGCTTGTTTAAGCCCCTGAGTTTTCATGATGTCGGTGTGTTTCGAGGAGCCATGCACAAAAGGATTAATCCCCATCGCCAATCCTTCTGGGTTTTTATGTACCAAAAGCTCAAAGCCATACTTTTCAGCTGCCGCATCACGAAACTCGATCATCTCGCGAAATTTCCAATCCGTATCCACATGCAGTAAAGGAAAAGGAATTTTTCCCGGATAAAATGCTTTGCGAGCCAGATGCAACATCACGGAGGAGTCTTTACCTATCGAGTACATCATCACTGGGTTCGCAAATTCTGCTGCCACCTCGCGAAGAATATGAATACTCTCCGCCTCAAGCTGCTGTAAATGGGTTAAACGTTGTGGATCCATTCTGTCGGTTTCCTTTTCGCTGCCTCGTCATTGTCTCGAACAAGAAAATGGCAAGAGTAAAATAATCAATTAGGCATAGTGGTAGTGAGTGGGACGCTCAGTTTGCTCTCCAAACCAAGCCAATTTATCGGCTAACGCGACCACCTCACCAATCACAATTAAGGCCGGTGATTGCGCTTGAGTCGCTAATTGGGGTAAATCTTGCAAAACGCCTCGAAAGACTTTTTGGGCTTGTTGAGTACCGCGCTCGATGATCGCAATCGGCGTCGAGGCTTGACGTCCATGTAGGAGGAGTTGTTGCGTGATCATCGTGGCATTCATCAATCCCATATAGATGACTAAGGTTTGATGACCGCGCGCTAAGGTCGGCCACTCCATCTCATCAATGGTGTCATTTTTTAAGTGTCCGGTAATAAATAAAGCCGATTGTGCATAATCACGGTGGGTTAATGGAATACCAGCGTACGCGGTCGCTCCTGCTGCTGCAGTAATACCAGGGATCACTTGAAATGCGATGCCAGCATCCGCCAACACTTCCAACTCTTCACCACCACGACCAAACATAAAAGGATCACCGCCTTTGATCCTCACCACGCGATGACCCAATTGGGCAAAATCGACCAGCAGTTGATTGGTTTTTTCTTGTGGAACACTATGATGACCAGCCCGTTTCCCCACACAAACTAAAATGGTTGTGCTGGGGATCAGCGCCATAATGTCCTCTGAGACCAAATAGTCATAGAGCACAACATCCGCTTGTTGTAGATAATTGAGCGCTTTGACCGTCAGCAGTTCAGGATCGCCAGGACCGGCACCAATCAACGCCACTTCGCCGGCGCGCAATTGACTACGAGACAGGCGAGTATAAGGGCTCGATGTTGCCCCTCCATCCAATGCCACCAGCGTTGCCTGTTTGACCTTTGTGGTCGTAACGTGTTGAAAACCCGCCATCGTTGTCATCCTTAACTCAAATTGATGACGTCATTATGAGCGGTGGATGTTATTACTCGAAATTCTAAAATTTCATTTTTTATACTAAAAGCTGATAAGCAGTCACTCACCTGACTTTTAAGCGGTAAAAGACCCGGAATAACTCACACTTTGTGATGTTCAGTCCGACACATTGCATCACAATTTGTTACATTTGCAGCCATTGCCAATGAGGTAACTCAAACCGTACCCCAGATAATCAACAGGAAATTACCTATGCCATCAGTACATCACTCTTTATCCATCGCCGTGTTAACGGGTCTTTTAAGCATGGCAGGACCAGCAATGGCGGAAACACTCCAACTCAGGATTATTGAAACTACTGATATTCATACCAATTTAATGGATTATGATTACTACAAAGATATGCCATCCAAACAATTAGGGTTGGCTCGTGCGGCAAGCTTAGTCAAGCAAGCTCAGCAAGAAGTGACCAACTCGGTACTGGTCGATAACGGTGATTTACTGCAAGGTAGCCCTATGGGTGACTATATGGCGGCAAAAGGCATCACTCCAGGCGAGATTCACCCGGCTTATAAAGCAATGAATCAACTCGGCTACGATGTGGGCAATATTGGTAACCACGAGTTTAATTACGGTTTAGATTTTCTCCAGCAGGCGATCAAGGGAGCGGACTTTCCTTACATTAATGCCAATGTGTTTGATCAACACACTGGCAAGCACTATTTCCAACCCTATTTGATTAAAACCCATACTTTTACTGATCAAAGTGGTCAATCTCAAACCGTGAAGGTGGGTTACATTGGCTTTGTCCCTCCGCAGATCATGGTCTGGGATAAGAAAAATCTTGAAGGCAAAGTGTTTGCTAAAGACATTAAGCAAACCGCAGAAACGCTCATTCCACAAATGAAACAGCAAGGCGCCGAGGTGATCATCGCGATTCCTCATTCAGGGATCTCGACCGATCCTTATCAAGCTGGGGCGGAAAACTCGGTTTATTATCTCACCCAAGTCAAAGGTATTGATGCAATCGCCTTTGGACACTCACACGCGGTATTCCCAAGTGCAGACTATGCCAACTTACCAGGTGCTGATATTAATCAAGGTACTATCAATGGCATTCCTGCTGTGATGCCCGGTCGTTGGGGTAGCCATGTCGGCGTGATGGATTTAACCTTAAAAAATGAACATGGCCAATGGCAAGTGGTCAATGGACGTGCAGAAGCACGGCCAATTTTCGATCGTAAAACGCAACAAGCACTGGTGTCGGCAGATAAGAATATCGTCAAAGCCTTAACTAATGACCATCAAGCAACACGAGAGTTTGTCAATCAACCCATAGGTAAAGCCGATGATGTGATGTACAGCTTTTTAGCTCTAGTGCAAGATGACCCAACCATACAAATCGTCAACTTAGCCCAAAAAGATTATGTCGAGCGCTTTATTCAAGGCGATGCTAATCTGGCTGGATTACCCGTTTTATCAGCAGCTGCCCCTTTTAAAGTCGGGGGTCGTAAAGATGATCCTAATGGCTTCACTGAAGTCGAAGCTGGACAACTGACCTTCCGTAACGCGGCGGATCTTTATCTCTACCCTAACACACTGGTGGCGCTGAAAATGACCGGTAAAGAGGTCAAAGAGTGGTTAGAGTGCAGTGCTGGTCAATTTAATCAGATTGACCCACACAGTACAGAGCCACAAAGTCTGATTAATTGGCAGGGTTTCCGTACTTATAATTTTGATGTCATCGATGGGGTCAATTATCAAATTGATATCACTCAACCGGCAAAATACGACGGTGATTGTAAGCTAATCAATAAAGAGGCTGAGCGTATTGTCGGTTTAACTTATCAAGGTCAACCGCTGGATCTTAAGCAAACGTTTTTGGTTGCTACCAATAACTATCGCGCCTACAGTAATAAATTTGCTGGTACGGGCAGTGAGTTTGTTGCCTTTGATTCACCAGATGAAAACCGCACCGTGGTAGCAAGCTATATTTCGCGCATCAGCGCAGAAAAAGGCCACGTTACCCCTAGTGCTGATAACAATTGGTCATTTGCGCCTATCAAAACCAATGCTCGCTTAGATGTGCGTTTTGAAACCTCGCCTAGCGACAAGGCGGCACAATTTATTGAGGCCAAAGGCCAGTACCCCATGCAAAAAGTCGCTCGCGATCCACTCGGCTTTGCTATTTACCGGATTGATCTCACCCAATAAGTTTTTTATCGCTTACCCATGAACCGAATAATGAGGTTCATGGGTTTTGATGATGTTAACTGACCTTCAAGTTCGTCTCGTCTCACCACACAACATGACATTGCCAGTCGACGCTAAATAAAGCTATCTCTATCAGTATCAATAACGATGTCATTGAGCGAACGAAGCTAACCAATACCGCTACAATTTCAGGTAATATGGCGATATCAATTTCTTATTTCAATTGGACAGCCTGATATGTATGTCGAGTTTGAACAACAACTCTCAAGTGATGGATTTGAACCACATGAGATCAATCAATTAATTTCATGCAGCCAACCACTTGAACTACCGACGCGACATATTTTAATTCACCAAGGCGACATCCCCCAACAGATCTATTTCGTGTTAGAGGGCGTGTGTCATGCTTGCTATCTAACCGAGCAAGGTAAGTCGTTCAGTAAAGAATTTTATTGGGCTCAAGACTGGGTAATTGGTTTTGAAAGTCTCATCAAGCATCAAGCTTCTCCCTATTTATTAGAAACGTTAACCCCGGTGCGTTTAATTGAATTGCCGATCCACATCTTACATTCTTGGCGCGCAACTCGTCACTCTCTCTACCTCAAACTACTGGAAACTCAGTTGATGCATAAAGAAAATAAAGAACGCTTTATGCTGCTTTATAGCCCCGAAGAACGTTATCAACTTTTTAATGACCATTTTTCAGCCCTTAAAAAACAGTTGACCAATGGTCAGATTGCCGCCTACTTAGGGATCACTCCCATCAGCTTAAGTCGAATTAAAGCCCGCATAAACGCAAAAGCCAGCGATTAAACGCTGGCCTTGTCGCAACACCGCAGGGCGGCTTTATTTCAATAAACGAGCGCGAAATTGGCGGCCTTTCATTTTCCCGGTTTCCATTTTCTGCAACGCTCGTTTAGCCACCGACTTATGCACGGCAACATAAGCGCGCATCGGCAAAACATTAATCTTACCGACGAACTGGCCATCGATCCCATCATCACTGGTTAAAGCGCCTAAAATATCACCTGGACGAACTTTTTGTTTTTTACCACCATCGATCTGGATCGTCACCATATTCGCTTGATAAGGCGCGGCATTCTGTCCACTCATGTCTGGCAATTGAGCTGGCTCAATCGGCATATCCATGTATTCATCAATCATCGCCACGCGATGCATCTCATTGTCGCTAAAGAAACTGATCGCTAATCCTTGACTACCAGCGCGCCCCGTACGACCAATACGATGCACATGCACTTCAGGATCGCGGGACAACTCAAAGTTAAACACGGCATCTAAGTTATCGACATCCAGTCCACGAGCGGCCACATCGGTAGCGACCAAAATCGAGATACTTTTATTGGCAAACTGCACCAAGGCTTGGTCACGATCGCGCTGCTCTAAATCACCGTGTAGCTCAATCACACTGAACCCTTTATGCTTTAACTGCTCGGCAACATGAGTCACTTCCTTTTTGGTATTACAAAATACCACCGCTGATTCTGGTTGATGATGCAATAACAACTGGGCTAACGCTTTATCTCGCGCCTCCGCACCTTCAAGTTTATAAAAGTATTGTTTAATTGTGGTTGAGCTATGGGTAGATTCAACTTTAACCATTTCCGGATTACGCATGATCCGCTCAGCCACCTGCTTGATTTGTGCAGGAAAAGTGGCACTGAATAGTAAGGTTTGTCTGACTGTTGGCGCTTGAGCAATAATCGCATCTAATGCATCTTGAAAGCCCATCTCCAACATTCGATCTGCTTCATCGAGTACTAAAGTGTTCAGCTCGGAAAGATCAATCCGTCCTTTTTCAAGATGATCCAAAATACGTCCTGGTGTGCCAACCAGAATATGCGCGCCATGCTCTAATGAACCGATTTGCGGCCCCATCGGCATACCACCGCACAAGGTGAGAATTTTAATATTATGGATAGCGCGACCTAACGTACGGATTTCAGTCGCCACTTGATCGGCTAACTCACGAGTAGGACAGAGCACTAGCGCTTGCACGCGAAAGCGTTTGACATCAAGATTGGATAAAACGCCTAATCCAAAAGCGGCCGTTTTCCCTGAGCCTGTCTTTCCTTGGCCGATAACGTCCCTGCCCGCTAAAATGGTCGGTAAACTTAATGCCTGAATGGGAGTCATTTGGGTGTATCCCAACGTCTCAAGGTTAGAAAGTAGTTCAGGTTTTAGTGGTACGGTCGAAAATGCACAATTACTCAAGGGGCGTCCTTTGGTTAGACGAAATTAAACGTCTATTATCGTTATTTAACCTCGTGTGGCTAGTGAATCTTTAATGATCTATACCCAAACAACGTGGAGTTGCAGATGGGCGGCAAGTGAGTTCATCTCCATGAACATAGAAAGACTCTATGATTGGGGTGAACGAACGTAGCCAACACCCCGCAGCTTCAAGTAGAAAGGGGATAGCGGTGAAATTCTTCATCAATATTAACCTTTGTTAATGAATCCTGTTGTTAAGCTTGCTAGAGTCAAGTTTTCATTTTCAAAGGAAGCTCACGATGATCACTTGGCAATGCCTTCCCTTTACGGGTTTAACCACTCAACAATTGTATGAATTACTCAAACTGCGAGTGGATGTGTTTGTCGTCGAACAAGCCTGCGCTTATCCGGAACTCGATGATAAAGATATTCAGTCTGACGTATGGCATTTGTTAGGCTATCAAGATCAATCCTTGATTGCTTATGCAAGACTACTCGCTCCGGGAATCAGCTACCCTTCTGCAAGTATTGGCAGAGTCGCCACCCAACAACAAGCAAGGGGAAACGGCCTTGGACGTCAATTGCTAGATCAAGCATTGGTCGAGTGCCAACATCAATGGCCAGATAAGGACATAGAAATCGGTGCACAGCATTATCTAGAGAATTTTTATCAGAGCTATGGTTTCCAACCAACCTCTGCTGTCTACTTAGAAGATGGTATTCCTCACATCGATATGAAGCTGGTTAAGTAGCGTGTTTATCACTCTCGATTATTGACTGCGCCCAAAACCGCCATCCGATAATCGGAAAAACATCACTGACTGATTATTACGTTCTAACTGTAAAATATCCAGTTGCCCATCTGCGGCTAACTTAAAACGGATCCGTTGCCCTTGCTGTATTTGACTCAAGGGCTTATCACTACCTTCAATTCTCACTAACGCATTAAGATCAGCTAAGGGCAAGTTGTTGCTTCTAAACACCTGTGACAAAGTATCCCCTTGCTTAATAATATATTCTTGCCATACCTTTTCCTGAGGGGTCGCAGAGATAGTCACCGCTGTAGGTTGCTCGACGCTTTGTTCACTTAAACCTTGGGTATTAAGAGCAATCGAGACTCGAGTACTGGCTGGTGCGGGAGTACGAGTTGGAGCATCCTGTTTCGGTGAGGAAGGGAAAAATAACAACAAGATCACAACCGGAATCAAAACCATTAAGCCGCGTTGATGATAAACAGGCAGTTGCCCCCAAAGAAGCTTAAGACGTAACCAGATAGGATACTGAGCCAGCCGCTTAGCATAAGATCGCCAATCAATAGCCGCCCACTGATGCAACCATTGTTGTTTAATTTTCCCCAGAGAATGGGGCTGTTGCTTTTTTCTGTGTCGACGATTCATTTTTATCCGCCCTTCATTGACTTGGTACAGTATAAAAACTCATGCGCTAAGAGTATAGAGCATGACCCTGCTTCAACCAAAGGTTGACACAATCTTGAAGATTAAAGCTTGAAGTCTCGATCTGAATCACACCTTGGCACCTTTATAACATGAATCTTCGTCAAGCATTTCATCATAGCGCTGAAGCTGGTATTCTGTGGGCTTTCTTTTTGTGACAAAGAGTGACGTGTATGTCTGACGTAAAATTTGAAACCGTAGAACAAAAAGCCAGCTACGGTATTGGTCTACAAATGGGCCAACAACTAGCGGGCAGCGGCCTTGAAGGGCTAAATGTGGATGCCATTGCTGCTGGTATCGCGACAGCGCTTGTCGGTGATATGCCGGCAATTGAAATCGACGAAATTAACCAAGCCTTACAAGCGATGCATATGCGTGCTGAAGAAGCAATGCAAGCGGCCGCTAAAGTCGCTGCTGCAGAAGGTGAAACGTTCCTTAAAGATAATGCTCTACGCTCAGAAGTTACCGTGCTTGACTCAGGCTTACAGTATGAAGTGATCACTCAAGGTTCTGGTGAAATTCCGACGTCTGATAAATCTGTCCGTGTCCATTATCATGGTGAGCTGACGGATGGTACCGTTTTTGATAGTTCAGTTTCTCGTGGCCAGCCTGCAGAGTTCCCTGTAACTGGCGTTATTAAAGGCTGGGTCGAAGCCCTACAATTGATGCCTGTAGGCTCAAAGTGGAAACTGTATATTCCACATGATCTCGCATACGGTGAACGTGGCGCTGGCGCAGCAATTCCACCCTTTGCCGCACTCGTGTTTGAAGTAGAATTGCTCGATATTCTTTAATCATCATTAATACGCTATTCTATTGTTAAGCGGTGCAATGCACCGCTTTTTTTATACGAATTTTCTGAGATTAATCGCCAGAGATGAATCAGTCATCATAGGTTTGCTACACTGTTCAGACACATAACCTCTATTTACGACAAAAAGTGATCAATAGCATTTTAGGAGCCTATCCCCCCATGAACAAAACCTTATTCCGTACACTACTGATCTCAACGCTACTCAGTAGTACACCTAGCATGGCTTTTATCAAAATTGGTGGACAATCAAATCAAGACCTAGCCACATTAGTTGGTAGTGGCTTATTGGAAACCAAGCAACATACCACACTGATTAACCAAGTAAAAAGTCAACTTCCAATCTCAGACCAACAGGCTGGTGGTGGAATAGCAGCATTATTAGCCCTCGCCGAGAATCAATTAGCGGATCAACATCAAACTGAACTTAACGGATTAATCCCTAATCTTGAGCAACTCACTCAATTAGGCTTATCGACAACCGGTTTATCGCCAGCAAGGATGGCTAATCTCAGCGACGTTACTCATGTCTTTAACCAATTAGGTTTGGATGCCAATATGATCGGACAATTTACACCAATTATTATTCAGTATTTAACAAGTCAGGGCGCTGGAAGCAGTTTAGTTGGTGCGTTGCAAGGTCTCTGGAAATAACAACAAGAGAACGGTCCAATATTAAAGGACAAAGAAAATCCAAGCAGAGGATCGGAAGACAAGATTATGTTTGACGTGAGCTATAGATAAGATACCCCGATAGGGTAATAAAAAAGCCGAGCTAATGCTCGGCCTTTTATTCGCGAACTGATTACTCAGCAGCAGCTTCAACAGCTACTTCTGGGCGGTCAACAAGCTCAATGTAAGCCATTGGAGCTTTATCGCCAGCACGGAAACCACACTTAAGAATACGAGTGTAGCCACCTTGACGTGCAGCAAAACGTGGACCTAATTCGTTAAATAGTTTTGCAACAACTTCGTTATCACGAGTACGTGCAAATGCAAGACGACGGTTAGCAACACTGTCAGTCTTAGCTAGTGTAATCAAAGGCTCAACGACGCGACGCAGCTCTTTCGCTTTTGGCAAAGTAGTCTTGATAACTTCATGACGTACTAAAGAGCTAGCCATGTTGCTGAACATCGCTTTGCGATGACTGCTGTTGCGGTTGAGTTGACGACCACTCTTACGATGGCGCATGACCAAATCCTTCTAACTAATATCGATTAATCTTCAGCGATTGACGCTGGCGGCCAGTTTTCTAGGCGCATGCCCAGAGAAAGACCACGTGATGCAAGCACGTCTTTAATCTCAGTAAGAGATTTCTTACCAAGGTTAGGCGTTTTCAGTAGCTCAACCTCAGTGCGCTGTACTAGATCACCGATGTAGTGAATCGCTTCTGCTTTCAAACAGTTAGCAGAGCGAACTGTTAGTTCAAGATCGTCTACAGGACGCAGTAGGATCGGATCGAATTCTGGCTTCTCTTCCTTCTCCTCAGGAACGCGTACATCACGAAGATCTACGAACGCATCCAACTGTTCAGCAAGAATCGTTGCTGCACGGCGGATAGCTTCCTCAGGTTCTAGAGTACCGTTCGTTTCCATATCGATGACGAGTTTGTCTAAGTCTGTACGTTGCTCAACACGAGCAGCATCAACAGAGTAGGCAATTTTGTCTACTGGGCTGAATGTTGCGTCGACAAGCAAACGACCGATTGGACGTTCATCTTCTTCAGTATGAATACGAGCAGAAGCAGGAACATAACCACGTCCACGTTCTACTTTGATACGCATAGCGATCTCAGCGTTGTCATCAGTGAGATGACAAATAACGTGTTCAGGGTTTACGATCTCTACATCACCATCATGGGTGATGTCACCTGCAACCACAGGGCCCGAGCCTGATTTATTTAATGTAATGAACACTTCATCTTTATTTTCGCCTAAGCGAACAGCCAGTCCTTTCAGGTTAAGAAGAATCTCAAGGATATCTTCTTGTACACCTTCTTTGGTACTGTACTCATGAAGTACGCCTTCAATTTCTACCTCTGTTACGGCACAACCCGGCATAGATGATAAAAGAATTCGGCGAAGTGCATTACCAAGAGTATGGCCGAAACCACGCTCTAATGGCTCAAGAGTTACTTTTGCGTGTGTCGTGCTGACCTGTTCGATATCAACAAGACGTGGCTTAAGAAATTCTGTTACAGAACCCTGCATTGTGTCCTCTCTTTAGTTTAAACCTTACTTAGAGTAAAGCTCGACGATCAATTGTTCGTTGATGTCAGCAGATAGGTCTGAACGTTCAGGCTTACGCTTGAATGTACCTTCCATCTGGCTTGCATCTACTTCAATCCAAGTTGGTTTTTCGCGTTGTTCTGCAACTTCTAGAGCTGCTTTAATGCGAGATTGCTTTTTCGCTTTCTCACGGATTGCAACAACGTCGTTAGCCGCAACATTGAAAGAAGGTACGTTTACAACGCTACCGTTTACTAGGATAGCTTTATGGCTAACTAGCTGACGAGCTTCAGCGCGAGTCGCACCAAAACCCATACGGTAAACTACGTTGTCCAAACGGCCTTCAAGAAGCTGAAGTAAGTTTTCACCTGTGTTACCTTTTAGGCGAGCAGCTTCTTTGTAGTAGTTACGGAATTGTTTTTCTAGAACGCCATAGATACGACGAACTTTTTGCTTCTCACGAAGCTGAACGCCATACTCAGATAGACGACCGCGACGAGCGCCGTGTACACCTGGTGCGTTATCAATTTTACACTTGGTATCAATCGCACGAACGCCTGACTTAAGGAACAAGTCAGTACCTTCGCGGCGGCTAAGCTTCAGCTTAGGACCCAAATATCTTGCCATGATCTTTCTCCAATGTTCCCAGAAACGTTAAACGCGACGTTTCTTAGGTGGACGACAACCGTTATGAGGGATTGGTGTCGCATCAACGATGTTTGTGATACGGAAACCAGCAGCATTCAGTGCGCGAACTGTAGATTCACGACCTGGACCTGGACCCTTAACCATAACCTCTAGGTTCTTTAGGCCATATTCTTTAGCCATTTCAGCACAACGTTCAGCAGCAACCTGTGCAGCAAACGGTGTTGATTTACGAGAACCGCGGAAACCTGAACCACCAGCAGTAGCCCAAGCTAATGCGTTACCTTGACGGTCAGTGATGGTTACGATTGTGTTGTTGAAAGATGCGTGGATATGCGCTACGCCATCAGCAACTTGCTTGCGTACACGCTTACGTGCGCGAGTTGGTTGTTTAGCCATTGTACTCTACCCTTCCCGATTATTTCTTGATCGGCTTACGCGGACCCTTGCGGGTGCGAGCGTTGGTTTTAGTACGCTGTCCACGTAGTGGTAGACTGCGACGATGACGAAGACCACGGTAACAACCAAGGTCCATAAGACGCTTGATGTTCATGGAAACTTCACGACGAAGATCACCCTCTACAGTGTATTTAGCTACACCATCACGCAGTTGATCGATCTGCTCTTCAGTTAGTTCACTGATCTTAACACTTTCAGCAATACCCACGTCAGCTAGGATAGCTTTTGAACGGGTTTTACCGATGCCGTAGATTGCAGTTAATGCGATCACAGCATGCTTTTGATCAGGAATGTTAATGCCTGCTATACGGGCCACTATTCACTCCTAGTACTTTCTATAAAAGAATTATCCGCAGCAAAGCCCGTCGAGGATACGCTGCGGGATACTACTTCTTTTGCACGCAAAAGGTAGGCCGAGAAATATACTCGACCACCCTTTAATTTTCAAGTAAAAATTTCTGCTTATTAGCCTTGGCGCTGCTTGTGCTTTGGCTCACTGCAAATCACGCGAACGACACCGTTACGCTTGATAACTTTACAGTTACGGCAGATTTTTTTAACGGAAGCACGAACTTTCATTGCTAAACTCCGTAAATCTAACTTAAATGGCGACCGTATTAGCGGCCATAGCCTTTTAAATTTGCCTTTTTCAACACAGAGTCATATTGATTTGACATCAAATGAGTCTGTACCTGTGCCATAAAGTCCATAATAACCACTACTACAATCAGTAA
Organism: Vibrio sp. 2017_1457_13; assembly: GCF_030851525.1. Taxonomy (NCBI): domain Bacteria; kingdom Pseudomonadati; phylum Pseudomonadota; class Gammaproteobacteria; order Vibrionales; family Vibrionaceae; genus Vibrio; species Vibrio sp. 2017_1457_13. Next base: position 176,338 of record NZ_VHTA01000008.1, on the reverse strand, counting down.
TGATGTACCGCCGAAGTAGAAACGTACGTTCCACGCGACCATCATGAACTCAGGGATCAGACAGATAAAGGTAATGTATAACGCACCGGCTAGGGTTAAACGAGTCATTACTTTATCAATGTATCTTGCTGTCTGTTCGCCTGGGCGGATACCGGGTACGAATGCACCTGACTTCTTCAGGTTATCAGCTGTTTCACGTGGGTTGAAAACCAACGCCGTATAAAAGAAACAGAAGAAAATAATCGCTGCGGCATAAAGCATTACATACAATGGTTGACCAGGGCTAAGCGCTAATGATACGTCGGTTAACCAACCGAACCATTGGCTCTCACCATTTTGACCAAACCACTGAGCGAGTGTTCCTGGGAACAAAATAATGCTTGATGCAAAAATTGCAGGTATAACACCAGCCATATTGATTTTTAATGGCAAGTGAGTACTTTGCGCTGCAAAAACTTTACGACCTTGTTGACGTTTTGCGTAGTTAACAACGATACGACGTTGACCACGCTCCATGAAAACAACAAAGTAGATAACAGCAAAAGCTAATACCGCAATCAACAACAGAAGAAGCACATGCAGTTCACCTTGACGCGCTTGCTCGATAGTATGTCCTATTGCCGATGGCAATCCAGCAACAATACCTGCAAATATAAGAATGGAGATACCATTCCCAATCCCTCGCTCTGTAATCTGTTCACCTAACCACATCAAAAACATGGTACCGGTTACTAAACTCACGGTCGCAATCAGGGTAAACATGGTTTGGTCAATAACAACCAGATTGTTGACCATGTTTGGTAGGCCTGTTGCAATACCTATCGCTTGGAATGTTGCAAGTACAAGCGTGCCGTAGCGTGTATATTGGCTTATCTTACGACGGCCTGCTTCACCCTCTTTTTTGAGCTCGGCTAACGCTGGATGAACTACAGTTAGCAACTGGACAACAATTGACGCCGAAATATACGGCATGATGCCCAGTGCTAATATAGATGCACGCTCAAGAGCACCACCAGAGAACATGTTAAACATTTCTATGATGGTACCTTTTTGCTGTTCGAACAAATCGGCAAGTACAGCAGCGTCAATACCAGGAATCGGCACAAAAGAGCCCGCTCGGAATACTAAAAGTGCACCAATTACGAATAATAAGCGCGACTTTAACTCACCTAAGCCGCTCTGAGCACTACGAAAATCTTGTCCTGGTTTCTTAGCCATCTGTACCTCAATCCTCGAGATTATTCCTCGATTTTACCGCCTGCAGCTTCGATTGCAGCTTTAGCGCCTTTAGTCACGCGTAGACCTTTAACAGTCACTGCTTTATTGATCTCGCCAGAAAGAACAACTTTAACGAATTCAATATTCTTCGTTACAAGGTTTGCTGCTTTCAAGCTGTTTAGATCAATAACATCACCCGTTACTTTCGCTAGCTCAGCTAGACGAATTTCAGCAGTCACAAGGCTCTTACGAGAAGTGAAACCGAATTTAGGTAGACGTTGTTTCAGAGGCATCTGACCGCCTTCAAAACCTGGACGAACACCGCCGCCAGAACGTGACTTTTGACCTTTGTGACCACGGCCACCAGTTTTACCAAGGCCAGAACCGATACCACGACCTAAACGCTTCTTAGAAGGCTTAGAACCCGCAGCCGGCGATAGAGTATTCAAATGCATTCTGATTACTCCTCAACTTTAACCATGTAGTAAACCTTGTTGATCATACCGCGTACACACGGTGTATCTTCAAGTTCTACTGTATGGTTGATTTTACGAAGACCTAAACCGCGCAAAGTAGCTTTATGCTTTGGTAGGCGACCAATTGAGCTTTTAGTTTGAGTTACTTTAATCGTTGCCATGTGTTCTTACTCCGAAATCGCTTCAACAGTTAGACCACGTTTAGCTGCAACCATTTCTGGTGACTTAACATCTACTAGAGCATCGATCGTAGCACGAACGATGTTGATAGGGTTCGTAGAACCGTATGCTTTAGATAGAACGTTATGTACACCGGCAACTTCAAGTACAGCACGCATCGCACCACCGGCGATAACACCTGTACCTTCTGCAGCTGGCTGCATGTAAACTTTAGAGCCCGAGTGGCGACCTTTCACTGGATGGTGAAGAGTGCCTTCGTTAAGTGCGATAGTAAACATGTTACGACGCGCTTTTTCCATTGCTTTTTGAATCGCTGCAGGTACTTCACGTGCTTTGCCGTAACCGAAACCTACACGACCATTACCGTCACCAACAACTGTTAGTGCAGTGAAGCTCATGATTCGACCACCTTTAACCGTTTTAGAAACACGGTTAACTGCGATTAATTTTTCTTGCAAATCATTCGCTTGAACTTGTTGTTCTTTAGCCATCTTCCAACCCTACCTTAGAATTTCAGACCAGCTTCGCGAGCAGATTCTGCTAGCGCGGCTACTCGACCGTGGTATTGGAAACCAGAACGATCAAACGCAACTGACGATACGCCTTTTTCAAGCGCACGCTCAGCAACAGTTTTACCTACTGCTTTTGCTGCATCGATGTTACCAGTATTCTTCACTTGCTCACGGATCGCTTTTTCTACAGTAGAAGCTGCGGCGATAACCTCAGAGCCATTAGCTGCAATCACTTGAGCGTACACGTGACGAGGAGTACGGTGTACTACTAGGCGAGTTGCACCCAGTTCTGCAATCTTACGACGTGCGCGTGTAGCACGACGGATGCGAGATGCTTTCTTATCCATAGTGTTACCTTACTTCTTCTTAGCTTCTTTAGTACGCACATTTTCATCTGCGTAACGAATACCTTTACCTTTATAAGGCTCAGGCGCGCGGTAAGAACGAATGTCAGCCGCAACTTGACCAACTTCTTGCTTATCACAACCAGTTAGGACAATTTCAGTTTGGCTTGGACATTCGGCTTTAACACCCGCTGGCAACTCGTGCTCAACTGGGTGAGAGAAGCCTAGAGTTAGACCTACAGCGTTGCCTTTCATAGCAGCACGGTAACCTACACCCTTAAGAACGAGCTTCTTAGTAAAGCCTTCAGTAACACCAACAACCATATTGTTCACTAGAGCACGAGCAGTACCTGCTTGAGCCCAAGCGTTTGCGATTCCCTCACGAGGACCGAACGTTAGGTTGTTTTCTTCCTGTGCGATCACGACGCCAGTATGAACTACACGAGATAGTTCACCTTTAGGACCTTTAACCGTGATCTCTTGGCCGTTTAGTTTCACCTCTACGCCAGCTGGAATAGCGACAGGTGCTTTAGCAACACGAGACATGTTCTACTCCTATTTATTAAGCTACGTAGCAAATGATTTCACCGCCAAGACCTGCTTTACGTGCAGCGCGGTCTGACATGAGACCCTTGGAAGTGGAAACAACAGCAACACCAAGACCGCCCATCACTGATGGTAGTTCGTCTTTCTTCTTATAAACACGAAGACCTGGACGAGACACGCGCTTGATTTGCTCGATTACTGGTTTAGCTTGGAAGTACTTAAGAGTAACTTCTAGCTCAGGTTTTGCTTCGCCTTCAACAGCGAAGTCTGCGATATAACCTTCAGCTTTAAGTAGTGCAGCAATTGCAACTTTAAGCTTTGAAGAAGGCATTTTAACAGCAACTTTGTTTGCTGCCTGACCGTTACGAATACGGGTCAGCATATCCGAAATCGGATCTTGCATGCTCATAAACTTTACTCCAAATGATTAAGTGGCAATTACCAGCTGGCCTTACGAAGTCCAGGAATCTCGCCTTTCATGCAAGCTTCACGAACTTTAATACGGCTCAGACCGAATTTACGTAGGAAACCGTGTGGACGACCAGTTTGGTTGCAACGGTTGCGCTTACGTGATGCACTCGAATCACGTGGAAGTGATTGCAGTTTAAGAACTGCATTCCAACGATCTTCTTCAGATGCGTTTACATCGCTGATGATAGCTTTAAGTGTTGCACGCTTTTCTGCGTACTGAACTACTAGCTTGGCACGTTTTACTTCACGTGCTTTCATTGATTGTTTAGCCATAACAGTAACCCTTCACCTTACTTACGGAATGGGAAGTTAAAGGCAGCCAGCAGAGCACGGCCTTCCTCATCGGTACCAGCAGACGTCGTGATAGTGATATCAAGACCGCGTACACGATCGACTTTATCGTAGTCGATTTCCGGAAAGATGATTTGCTCGCGAACGCCCATGCTGTAGTTACCGCGTCCGTCAAAAGACTTAGCGCTAACACCACGGAAATCTCGTACACGTGGTAGAGCGATAAAAATCAAACGCTCTAAGAAATCCCACATGCGCTCGCCACGCAAGGTTACTTTACAACCAATTGGGTAGCCTTCACGGATTTTGAAACCAGCTACAGATTTGCGAGCTTTAGTGATAAGTGGCTTTTGACCAGAGATGGTCGCCATATCAGAAGCTGCGTTTTCTAGTAGTTTCTTATCGTTGATTGCTTCACCAACGCCCATATTGAGGGTGATTTTCTCAATTCTAGGGACTTGCATGACGCTTGTGTAACCGAACTGTTTGGCCAGCTCAGCGACTACAGACGACTTGTAGTAATCATGCAGTTTCGCCATAGTAGAACTCCAAATTACTCTATTAGTTAGAAACGATTTCGTTGTTAGACTTAAAGAAACGAACTTTCTTACCATCTTCGAAACGGAAACCGATACGGTCCGCTTTACCGGTTGCTGCATTAAAGATCGCAATGTTAGATGCATCAATCGCTGCTTCTTGCTCTACGATACCACCTTGGATACCAAGCGCAGGAACTGGCTTTTGATGTTTCTTAACTAGATTGATACCTTCAACGATAACTTTACCAGTTGTTAGAACCTTAGTTACTTTACCTTTCTTGCCTTTGTCTTTCCCAGCAAGAACGATCACTTCGTCATTACGACGGATTTTAGCTGCCATTTTTTGCCGCTCCTTACAGAACTTCAGGTGCTAGTGACACAATCTTCATGAATTTCGCGTTACGAAGCTCACGAGTCACTGGACCAAAGATACGTGTACCGATTGGTTGCTCGGTATTGTTGTTTAGCAATACGCAAGCATTACGGTCGAAGCGAATGACAGAACCGTCTGGACGACGTACGCCTTTACGGGTGCGAACTACCACCGCCTTCAATACATCACCTTTTTTCACTTTACCGCGAGGAATTGCTTCTTTCACAGTAACTTTGATGATGTCGCCAACATGGGCGTAACGACGGTGAGAGCCACCCAGAACCTTAATACACATTACGCTGCGAGCGCCTGAGTTATCAGCTGCGTCCAGCATACTTTGCATTTGGATCATGTTAGTGCTCCGCTAAATATTAAAAAAACTAGACCCATCTCGGGTCGGGCTGCCTCTTTAAAGGGACGCGAATTGTACCACCCTTTTTTGTGATTGGGTAGTCAAAAAACAAGCGGCCCCAAAAATAATCGGGGCCGCTGTATTCGCATTAAAAGCTCAATTAAATTTTCGCTTTTTCTACTACTTTTACCAAAGTCCAAGACTTAGTCTTAGACAATGGACGACACTCACGGATTTCAACGGTATCGCCTGCGCCACACTCGTTGTTTTCATCATGTGCGTGTACTTTAGTCGTGCGACGAACGAATTTACCGTAAATTGGGTGCTTCACGAAACGTTCGATAGCAACAACGATAGATTTGTCCATCTTGTCACTGATAACACGACCTTGTTGGGTACGAATTTTATCGCTCATTATGCGCCTGCCTTCTCAGTCAAAACAGTTTTCACACGTGCGATATCACGACGGACAGCTTTCAGAGTATGAGTTTGCTGAAGTTGACCAGTCGCTGCTTGCATGCGCAAGTTGAACTGCTCTTTCAATAAACCTAGTAGCTCTGCATTAAGCTCTTCAACGTTTTTCTCGCGTAGATCTTGTGCTTTCATCACATCACCTGCTTAGTTACAAATGTAGTCTTGAATGGCAGTTTACGTGCCGCTAGGCGGAACGCTTCACGAGCCAATTCTTCAGGTACACCATCAACTTCGTACATCACCTTGCCAGGTTGGATTTGGGCTACCCAGTACTCAACGTTACCTTTACCCTTACCTTGACGAACTTCAAGTGGTTTTTCTGTGATTGGTTTGTCTGGGAAAACACGGATCCAGATTTTACCTTGACGCTTAATGTGACGTGTCATAGCACGACGTGCCGCTTCGATTTGACGAGCAGTTAGACGACCACGGCCTACAGCTTTCAAACCAAAGGTGCCGAAGCTTACTTCAGTACCTTTTGCTAGACCACGGTTACGACCTGTATGAACCTTACGGAACTTGGTACGTTTAGGTTGTAGCATCTGTCGACTCCTTACTTACGGCCTTTGCGCTGCTTCTTAGGCTTGTCAGCCTTTGGCTCTACTGCGTTAGCAGCTGGCATACCGCCTAGGATTTCACCTTTGAAGATCCAGACTTTAACACCAATCACACCATAGGTAGTGTGAGCCGAAGAAGTTGCGTAATCAATGTCAGCACGTAGAGTGTGTAGAGGCACACGGCCTTCACGATACCACTCAGAACGTGCAATTTCAGCGCCGCCTAAACGGCCACTTACTTCCACTTTGATACCTTTAGCGCCTAGACGCATAGCGTTTTGTACCGCGCGCTTCATAGCACGACGGAACATAACACGACGCTCTAGTTGAGACGCGATGCTATCAGCCACTAGCTGACCGTCTAGCTCAGGTTTACGTACCTCAGAAATATTAATCTGAGCTGGTACACCTGCAATCTTCGCTACTGCTGCGCGTAGCTTCTCAACGTCTTCACCTTTCTTACCGATAACAACGCCTGGGCGAGCAGTGTGAATAGTCACACGGATGCTCTTAGCAGGACGCTCGATAACGATGCGTGATAGAGACGCTTTTGCCAATTCCTTAGTGAGGTATTGACGTACCTTGAAGTCGCCGTCTAGGTTGTCAGCGAAATCTTTGGTATTAGCAAACCATGTAGCATTCCAAGGCTTAACGATGCCTAGACGAATACCATTAGGATGTACTTTCTGACCCATTGCTTACTCTCCTAGTCTTTTAGCGGTCTGCGACAACAATAGTGATGTGGCTTGAACGCTTCAAGATACGATCCGCACGACCTTTTGCACGAGGCATAATACGCTTCATGGTTGGGCCCTCATCTACGAAGATTTTAGCGACACGTAGGTCGTCAATGTCAGCACCTTCGTTGTGCTCCGCGTTAGCGATTGCTGACTCTAGAACTTTCTTAATAAGTTCAGCCGCTTTTTTGTTGCTGAACGTTAACGTTTCTAGAGCTTGGTCAACTGACTTACCACGAATTTGATCTGCAACTAAGCGAGCTTTCTGAGGCGAAATGCGAGCAAAGTTATGTTTAGCGAATGCTTCCATCATCTACTCCTTAACGCTTCTTAGCTTTCTTATCCGCAGCATGGCCGCGGTAAGTGCGAGTTGGGGCAAATTCACCCAGTTTGTGACCGATCATCTCGTCAGTTACAAAAACTGGAACGTGTTGACGACCATTATGGACAGCGATGGTCAAACCGATCATTGTTGGAATGATCATTGAACGACGGGACCAAGTCTTAATAGGCTTTTTGTCTCCGCTTTCCACCGCTTTCTCTACCTTCTTCAGCAAGTGTAGGTCAATAAATGGACCTTTCTTGAGAGAACGTGGCATGGCGATTCCTCTTTAAATAGATTACTTATTACGACGACGTACGATGTACTTGTCAGTGCGTTTGTTGCTACGAGTTTTGTAGCCTTTCGTTGGTACGCCCCATGGAGATACAGGATGACGACCACCAGAAGTACGGCCTTCACCACCACCATGTGGGTGATCAACAGGGTTCATTACCACACCACGTACGGTTGGACGTACGCCGCGCCAGCGTGAAGCACCCGCTTTACCAAGCTCACGTAGCATGTGCTCAGAGTTACCAACTTCACCGATTGTTGCACGGCCTTCAGAAAGTACTTTGCGCATTTCGCCAGAACGTAGACGGATAGTAACGTATGCACCGTCGCGAGCGACAAGTTGAGCATACGCACCCGCAGAACGAGCTAGCTGTGCACCTTTACCCGGAGTTAACTCAACGTTATGAATCGTTGAACCAACAGGGATGTTGCGCAATGGCAGGGTGTTACCTGCTTTGATTGGCGCATCAACACCAGACTGGATAGTATCACCAGCTTGGAGGCCTTTAGGTGCAATAATGTAACGACGTTCACCATCTGCGTATAATACGAGAGCGATGTTTGCGCTACGGTTTGGATCGTATTCTAGACGTTCAACTTTCGCTGGGATACCGTCTTTAGTACGTTTGAAGTCAATCAAACGATAGTGTTGTTTATGACCACCACCGATATGACGTACTGTGATACGACCGTTGTTGTTACGACCACCATTCTTAGAGTTTTTCTCTAGAAGAGGTGCGTATGGCTTACCCTTGTGGAGGTCAGCGTTAACAACTTTAACAACGTGACGACGACCAGGGGAAGTCGGCTTACATTTAACAATAGCCATTATTCAACTACTCCTGTTATTCCGCGCCGCCAACAAAGTCAAGATCTTGACCTTCTTTCAAAGTCACATACGCTTTTTTAACGTCGCTGCGGCGACCTTGGCGTAGACCTTGACGTTTGGTCTTACCCTTAAGAATAAGAGTATTTACAGACTTAACTTCAACTTCAAATAGCTTTTCTACAGCTGCTTTGATCTCTTTCTTAGTTGCATCTTTTGCTACTTTGAAAACGATCGTGTTCGCTTTTTCAGCAGCCATAGTGGCTTTTTCAGAGATGTGCGGTGCACGTAGAACTTTTAGTAGACGCTCTTCACGGATCATGCCAGCATCTCCTCAACTTGCTTAACTGCAGCAGCAGTCATTAGAACCTTGTCAAATGCGATTAGGCTCACTGGATCAATACCAGTTACGTCACGCACGTCAACTTTGTACAGGTTACGAGCAGCTAAGAATAGATTCTCGTCTACTTCGCCAGTCACGATAAGAACATCGTTCAGCTCAAGTTCTTTCAACTTAGCCGCTAGCTCTTTCGTTTTTGGTGCTTCAACCGAGAAGTTATCAACAACGATTAAACGCTCTTGACGAACTAACTCAGAAAGAATGCTTTTCATAGCGCCGCGGTACATTTTTTTGTTTACTTTAACGCTGTGATCTTGTGGTTTCGCAGCAAAAGTAACACCACCTGTACGCCAGATTGGGCTACGGATTGTACCAGCACGTGCACGGCCAGTACCTTTTTGACGCCATGGCTTAGCGCCACCGCCAGAAACTTCTGAACGTGTCTTTTGAGCACGAGTACCTTGACGAGCACCTGCTGCATACGCAACAACTACTTGATGTACAAGAGCTTCGTTGAACTCACGTCCGAAAGTAGTTTCGGAAACAGTTAGTGCGTTAGCACCTTTAACCATCAATTCCATTACTTACTCCTAGACGTTATGCTTTAATAGCTGGTTTGACGATCACGTTAGCGCCAGTTGCACCTGGGACTGCACCTTTAATAAGAAGCAGATTGCGCTCAGCGTCAACACGTACGATCTCTAGGTTTTGAGTCGTTACACGCTCAGCACCCATGTGACCTGCCATTTTTTTGCCTTTAAATACGCGACCTGGAGTTTGACATTGGCCAATTGAACCAGGAGCACGGTGAGACAAAGAGTTACCGTGAGTCATATCTTGAGTACGGAAGTTCCAGCGCTTAACAGCACCTTGGAAGCCTTTACCTTTCGATGTACCAGTAACGTCTACTTTCTTAATTTCGTTGAACAATTCAACAGTCAGTTCAGCACCAACTTCGAACTCTTCGCCGTTTTCTAAACGGAATTCCCAAAGACCGCGACCAGCTTCTACACCTGCTTTCGCAAAGTGACCAGCTTCTGGCTTAGTTACGCGGTTAGCTTTCTTAGTTCCAGCTGTTACTTGAATAGCAGCATAGCCGTCAGTCTCAAGAGTTTTCACTTGAGAAACACGGTTCGCTTCAACCTCAACAACAGTTACTGGGATAGAAACGCCTTCTTCAGTAAATACGCGGGTCATACCCACTTTACGTCCGACTAGACCAATCATTCTTCTAATCTCCCTTAACCTAGGCTGATTTGAACATCAACACCAGCAGCAAGATCAAGACGCATAAGTGCATCAACAGTCTTGTCAGTTGGTTCAACGATGTCGATCAGACGCTTGTGAGTACGAATTTCGTACTGGTCACGTGCATCTTTGTTTACGTGTGGAGAGATAAGAACAGTGAAACGCTCTTTACGAGTAGGCAGTGGAATTGGACCACGAACCTGTGCGCCGGTACGCTTAGCTGTTTCAACGATTTCCGCTGTAGAAGCATCGATTAGTTTGTAATCGAAAGCTTTAAGGCGGATACGGATGCGTTGGTTCTGCATGAGACAGAGCTCCAATAAGTAAAAATTACACAAACAATATCGCCATTCGAACCTGCCATGGCGGGTGAATGTCGATTGATTTATGTGAAACCGTAGTACCCCGATTGGGCACATTGTCAGCTAATTAAATTAACTAAAGCTAATCCTATTAACTGCGAACATAAGCTGAGTATACGTTACCTCACCTGTGTTGCCACAAGCTTGCTCCTCGCTGCTCATTGGTTCACAACTGGCTTAACCAGTGGGGGTGCATTATACAGATCACAGATTGACTTGCAAGGGGGTGTTGGAAAAATAAACGAATGAGGCGAGAAACAAGAAACCTAGGTCAGTAGACCTAGGTTTCTTAACGATGACATCAGCATAAACATTAAACGTTATTGCGTTGACGGACCGCTTCAAATAAGCAAATCCCGGTCGCGACTGAGACATTTAAACTGGAAACACTGCCTGCCATTGGGATTTTGATTAGATCATCACAAGTATCACGAGTTAAACGGCGCATACCATCGCCTTCAGCTCCCATGACAATCGCTAACGGACCAGTCAGCTTGCTATGATAAAGATCATGCGTCGCCTCGCCCGCTGTGCCAACAAACCAAACACCTTGCTCTTGTAGAGCACGCATCGTGCGCGCTAAGTTGGTCACACGCACTAAAGGAACGGTTTCTGCAGCACCACAAGCGACCTTACTTACCGTGGCCGTCATCGGTGCTGAACGATCTTTAGGGACAATCACCGCCGCCACACCAGCAGCATCTGCATTACGCAAACACGCCCCTAAGTTATGCGGATCGGTCACGCCATCCAGTACTAGCAGCAACGGTTGTTCATGCTGACTTAATATTGCGTCTAGATCATGTTCGTTTAACGCTTTAGCTGGCTTGACTTTGGCTATCAACCCTTGGTGATTAGCACCTTGAGCTTTGTCATCCAGTGCCTTACGCCCCATCTCCTGAATGGATAGCCCTAAACGCTGCAATTCATTCAATACCGGAAGTAGCCGATCATCTTGACGACCTTTCAAAACATACACTTCAATGATACGGGCTGGCTCACGCTGCATCACAGCGTTGACCGAATGAATGCCGTAAATCAGTTCATTACTCATTACTTACCTATTTCGTTTTTGTCCGGCTCTTTGCCGTTTTAGAACGAGATTTCGCTTTACTGGCTTTATCAGACTTAGCGCGTTTACTTTTCGCTGAATCTGCGCTCTCTGATTTATCTGGACGCTTGGTTGGCTCAACCATTGGAACGGCTTTTCCACCACGCGTGCCCGCTTTTTTACTCTTGGCTTTTGCTTGCGCTTCTACTGCCCGCTTTTTGGCCGTTTTACCTTCGCCGCGTAGCTTACGACTTGTTTCGACTAATTCAAAGTCAATTTGTCGATCATCCAGATTCACCGATAATACTTTCACTTTCACCGCATCACCTAAACGATAAATATTACCGAATGACTCACCAATCAAACGTTGACCGATAGGATCAAACTGATAATAGTCATTAGCCAAATTGGAGATGTGAACCAAACCATCGATATGTAATTCAGTGAGTCGAACAAAAAAACCAAATCCAGTCACATTGGCAATCACACCATCAAGCTCTTCACCGACATGATCTTGCATGTACTCGCACTTCAGCCAATCAGACACTTCTCGTGTTGCATCATCAGCACGGCGTTCGGTCATTGAACACTGTTGTCCATAAAAATCCATCTCTTCAAACGAGTAGTGATAGCCTCCGGTTGGTGTCCAGCGATCTTGGGTCTGATGTTGTTCTTTCGCTATCAAATATTTGATTGCACGGTGTAAAAGTAAATCTGGATAGCGACGGATTGGAGAAGTAAAGTGCGCATAACGTTTTAATGCTAGACCAAAGTGACCTGCGTTATGGGCGTTATAGACAGCCTGCTTCATTGAGCGCAGTAGCATGGTTTGAATCAGCTCTTTATCTGCACGCTCACCGATTTGTTTCATCAGATTGGCGTAATCGGTTGGCGATGGCTCAAGCCCACCACTCAAGTCGAGTCCTAGTTCGCCCAAGAAGTCTCTAAAGCCCATTAAACGTTCTTCACCTGGTGGCTCATGCACTCGGAACAGAGCGGCTTCCTTGGCTTTTTCGACTAGCGATGCTGAGGCAATATTGGCGAGGATCATACACTCTTCAATCAGCTTATGAGCATCGTTACGGATCACTGGCTCAATGCTTTCGATCTTACGCTGGGCATTAAAGATAAATTTGGTTTCTACCGTTTCAAATTCAATCGCACCACGTTGATCACGAGCCGTTTTCAGCACCTGATACATGTTATGTAACTGTTCAAGATGAGGCACGACCGCTTGGTAGCGCTCACGCAGTTCTTCATCACCCTGCAAAATATCGTTAACTTTGGTATAGGTTAGTCGAGCATGAGAACTCATCACCGCTTCATAATGCTGATAATCGATGAGTTTGCCGCCATCAGAGATCGTCATTTCACACACCATGCATAACCGATCGACTTGTGGGTTGAGCGAGCACAGTCCGTTAGATAAAACTTCCGGCAACATGGGGACCACTTGCGATGGGAAATACACGGAGTTACCACGATTGGTCGCCTCTTTATCCAAGGCGCTGCCAGGACGGACATAATAGCTCACGTCGGCGATGGCTACCCATAAACGCCAGCCCCCCTCTTTTCTAGCTTCACAATACACAGCATCATCAAAGTCACGGGCATCTTCCCCATCAATAGTCACCAAAGGCAATTGCCGTAAATCGACTCGACCTTGTTTGGCCTCTTCAGGGACTTCTTCTTTTAGTCCACTGACTTGCTTTAAGACTTCATCAGGCCATTCATGAGGAATTTGATGGGTGCGAATAGCGATTTGAGTCTCCATACCCGGTGCCATACTTTCACCCAGTACTTCTACAACCTTACCCATCATGCCTCGGGTACGAGTGCCACGATCGGTTACTTCAATCACCACCACATTACCCATCCGAGCGCCTTCGCGGTGTTCGGTTGGGATTAAAATATCTTTATGGATGCGCGAGTCATCCGGCACCACATACGAATAACCTTGTTCAAGGAAAAAACGCCCGACAATTTGTGCATTACGAGCTTCAAGGATACGAACCAAGCGCCCTTCTTTTCGGCCTCGTTTGTCGGTGCCAGTTGGCTGCACTAATACAAAGTCACCATGAATCAAGGTGCGCATTTGGTGGTGCGGCAGTAAAATATCGTTTTCTTTGTTTAGACCACCCTCTGGGCGAACCCAGCCATGGCCATCTTTATGACCAATAACATGGCCTTTAATCATTTCCAGTTTTTCTGGTAGGGCGTAACATTGACGACGCGTAAACACCAATTGACCATCTCGCTCCATCGCTCTGAGGCGGCGACGTAGACCTTCGTAATGATCCTCACCCGATAATTCAAGGGCGGCAAACAGATCGTTACGGTTCATGGGGACATTGGCTTTGGTTAGGAATTCTAAAATATATTCACGACTTGGGATCGGGTTATCGTAGTTATCGGCTTCGCGATCCGCAAACGGATCAGTATGGGTAGTATCAGACATAGGCAGACCTGCTTTTCTAGGAAGGTACATAAAGTATATCCTACTGTGTTCTTAAGCTTAATAGCTAATCCCAACCGGCAGAAGCGCAACAACTTTGTGTATTACGTGACCGGAATCAAGTTGTCACAATAAATAACGAAGAGTTGAATCGTGTGTATGATGACAGGATGTTGAGAGAAAGTGGTAAAGCGAGCGTTAAACGCTAAGTAGGAAATAATAAGATAGGATTGAGTATTAATAATATTCTATATCTATCACTTACTGCATGACAATCATCCAGCAAGCGACAGAATGATAGAGAAAAAAGCTAAGATAAACAAGCTTTATTTACCAGAAGCTGCCACGGCGCTTTGCTCGAGCAATGATATTTTCTGGCATCCTCATTTCTAATCCTTGTCGCAGCAAGGTAATTCGATTATGAGTTCGCTGATCGGCAGTCACGGAATTGTATAACCAACGATAGGCATCTTCATAATCTAACGGGCTACCATGATCGCGTAATAACAGCTCAGCAAGATGAATCCGAGCATTAAGATTGCCCATCGCCGCCGCTTCACGAAGATACGGAATGGCTCGCTCTCTATCTTGCTGGACTAACGTGCCTCGCGAATAATAACGACCAAGCTGTTCTAGGGCACTGGCTAATCCTTGATGGGCAGCATTTTCCATATAATATAAGCCCAGCTCAACATCTTGTTCAACGCAAACGCCCCACGCCAGCATATCACCATATAAAAACTCATACGCAGGCAGACTGATCCGAGTTGCACGAGCAACAATGTCCTCAACCAACTGGCAGCGATCGGCTTTCAGTCGCTCCAAGTGTTGGTTCTGTTCAATCAGTTTGATTAGCTCAGCTTCAGAATAAATCGGCACAGGCTCTTTAACATCCGCCACGTTGGCGTGACCGAAGGAAGAGTGAAATGCGAATAATATAGAAGCGGCTACCGTACGTAGCTTCATACTTGCACTCTTGGTTGAATCCGATAGCCATAATAGTATAGCGCGACAGCGCGCAAGGGCTCGGCTTGATTCTTGTATCGGCAGCCCTAGCATTCACTTTAGGATAAATTGCCTCTTTGCGGCAACTTTTTGCCACCAAGACTAAGAGTATGAAGAATGAGGCATAAAAAAAGCTGGCGAAGCGCCAGCTTTTTAAATAGAGAAATCGTCAAGCGAATCAAAAAATCACACGTTAAATGGGTGTACTTTGATGATCGTTTCGTTACGGTCTGGGCCCGTTGAAATAATATCAATTGGCACGCCCGTTAACTCTTCAATGCGTTTAATGTAATTAATCGCCGCTTGAGGTAATGATTCAATTGATGTCGCGCCAAAAGTATTTTCTGACCAACCTGGCATGGTTTCGTAAATAGGCGTCACCGCCTCGAAAGCATCTGCTGCCATTGGTGATACCTGTGCAACAGAACCATCCGGCATTTGATAACCCGTACAGATTTTTAGCTCTTCCAGTCCATCAAGTACATCTAACTTGGTTAAGCAAAAGCCAGTGACTGAGTTAATTTGAATCGCACGGCGCATAGCCACCGCATCAAACCAACCACAACGACGTTTACGGCCCGTCGTCGCGCCAAACTCATGACCTTTAGTACCTAAGTGGTTACCTACTTCATCATCCAATTCTGTTGGGAATGGGCCCGCACCAACACGAGTACAGTAGGCTTTTGCAATACCTAAGATATAACCTAGATGACGAGGACCAAAGCCTGAACCAGCAGCCACACCACCAGCGGTCGTGTTAGAAGACGTTACATAAGGATAAGTACCGTGGTCAATATCCAACAGCGTACCTTGTGCACCTTCAAACATGATCTTGTCGCCACGCTTGCGGGCTGCATCCAATTCATCCGTCACATCGATGACCATAGAGGTCAACAATTCAGCGTACCCTTGGACTTGAGCTAAGACGTCGTCATAGCTCACTGGATCTACTTTATAAAAATGCTCTAGCTGGAAGTTATGGAATTCCATGACTTCTTTAAGTTTTTCAGCAAAGGAAACCATGTTGAACAAATCGCCAACACGCAGACCACGACGCGCCACTTTATCTTCATAAGCAGGACCAATGCCGCGACCTGTGGTACCAATGGCTTTTTTGCCACGAGCCAGTTCACGCGCTTGATCAAGAGCGATATGATAAGGAAGAATCAAAGGACAAGCTTCAGAAATAAACAGACGCTCCTTAACAGGAATGCCACGCTCTTCAAGCGGTGTCATCTCTTTGATTAATGCATCGGGTGACAGAACCACGCCATTACCAATGATGCATTTTACGTTGTTGCGGAGAATACCGGACGGAATTAAGTGAAGAACGGTTTTTTCACCGTCGATGACTAGAGTATGTCCAGCGTTATGGCCACCTTGATAGCGAACCACATATTTGGCATCTTCTGTTAAAAGGTCAACTATCTTGCCTTTACCTTCGTCACCCCACTGGGTGCCTAGAACGACTACGTTATTTCCCATCTTTCCAAGTCTGATTGCTAGTTAAAAAAGGATTCTAGCACCGAATCCTTCGACTTGCAGTTATTTTTTAAACGCGTGGCAATTGCCAGTCGCCAGTAGTGAGACACTGATGAAAATCAACCTGACACTCAGAAGGCATCGCCGCGTTTATTCATCAGCATAAATTTTTACCGAACAAACCCCATCACAGTCAATCGCCGCGCGATACATGCCGGAACTGTTCATCGCAAAATGAATGTGGCCCTGTTGATCAATAGCGATCAATCCTCCTTCGCCTCCCACTTGCTTGAGTTCACCTTGAATAACCGTCTCACAGGCGGTGACGAGGTCTTGTTGCAGATACCGCATTCGAGCGGCGACTTCTCCCGCTACCTGATAGCGAATAAAATATTCACCCACTCCAGTGGCTGAGATAGCCACATTACCATTTTCAGCCAGCGTACCTGCGCCAATGATCGGCGAATCCCCGACGCGTCCATAGCGCTTGTTGCTGATGCCACCTGTACTGGTCGCCGCCGCCAAATTACCCTGTTGATCGAGCGCAACCGCACCCACGGTGCCATATTTCTTATCATCTGGATAAACCGATTCAGATAACGCCGTTTGATCACTGGCTTTCATGGCTAATAATTGCTCATAACGTCGCTCAGTAAAAAAATAGTCCTGTTCGGTATACGTATGGCCCTGCGCAAAAGCAAAGGCTTCTGCTCCTTCCCCAATCAAAAATACATGCTCACTGTGCAACAGCACATCTCTCGCCAGAACAACCGGATTTTTGATGTGTTTTACCCCAGCAATCGCGCCAACGCGCCGTTGTTGACCATCCATCACCGCGGCATCCATCTCAACCATTTCTTGATGAGTCAAGACGGAGCCTTTGCCAGCATTAAACAACGGCGAATCTTCAAGTAAAGTAACAGCAGCGACAACCGCATCTAGCGCATCGCCGCCTTGCTCTAAGTGCTGATGTCCCGCGCGCACCGCCGCCTCTAAGGTTTGGGTTATTTCTTGCTGCAGTGAAGCGCTCATCTGCTCACGCAAGATAGTGCCAGCTCCGCCATGAATGGCGATTGCAAAAGGTGATTTCATCGTAGAGTTCCTTTAAAAAAAGCGCTAACCGCAGAACAGTTAACGCTTTCAATATCGACAAACTTACACGATTTCCGAATACCAATCGGTCTTAGCCGCTCGTTTCCATCGTAATAAGTTATCTTTGGCTATCGATTAATGAGAGCCGCAGCTACCGCCACCACAGCAGCCTTCTTTTTCTTGTCCATGATGGTGATGACCTTCGCCACCGCAGCAACCATCGTGATCGTGGTCATGCCCATGGTCGTGACCACAGCCACCAGCATGATGAATGTGACCATGCTCAAGCTCTTCAGCTGTCGCTTCACGTAGCGCAATCACTTCAACATAAAACGTCAAGGTCTGGCCCGCTAACATGTGGTTACCATCAACCACCACTTCATCACCATCGACTTCGGTGATCTCAACAGGGATAGGACCTTGATCGGTATCAGCTAAGAAACGCATACCGACTTCCAACTCATCCACACCTTGGAAAACATCCGCAGGAACACGTTGTACTAGCGCATCACTGTGTTCACCGTAAGCATCTTCTGGTGCGACAGTAGCGCTAAATTTATCACCGATAACTTTACCTTCTAGCTCACGCTCAAGACCAGTGATTAGGTTGTTGTGACCATGTAGATACTCCAGTGGGGCTTCCACTGTTGATTGGTCTACGACCACGCCATCTTCCATTTTTACTTGGTAGGCAATGCTCACAACCATGTTTTTTTCAATTTTCATAACGGCTCCAAGGAGGTTGGTTTTGTTTTGCTCATCTCAGATTAAGAGAGAGATGAGCAATATTATGAAGATTATACACTGAAACTCAATTATTCTGGTTTAAAAATCCCAATCATTTGCTCAGTAGCATGTTGGCTTTTTTCTACCGATTGCGGTTTACGTTGCTCTGCGTAATCACATTCTACACACTCAACCAGCTCAATATTATTCTCTATCCACCAGCGCAGTGTGTCTTGTGTTTTACAATTTGGGCAACTGGCTCCAGCAATAAAACGTTTTTTTTTGCTCACTATTTCGTCCTACGTTTTTCCCAATAATCACGAGCTTGACGATCATTAGCCATCTCTCGTCCAAAAATCTCTTCCAGCTCTTTACGAGCCGCTTTAGTCCGTAACGTTAAGTTTTTATCATCACTGTGCTGCGGCAATAATTCTTTAAGCATCGTGACATCCAACCGCCGAAAGTGCGCTTCTGCTCGTTTCGCTTGATAAGGGTGCATGCCTAATTGCACAAGCACTTGGCGGCCTAAATCTAAAGCGCCAAGAAACGTCTCTCGAGAATGCCCTGCGATACCGTGGCTTAATAATTGATAGGCCTCTACCCAACTTCGCGCCCGTGCTAAGATTTTTAATTGTGGGAAGTGCTGTTGACACAAAGTCACAATCCGCATCACTTCATCGGGTTCATCGGTACAGATCACTATCGCCTCTGCCTGTGCAGCCCCCGCAGAGCGCAACAGTTCAAGGTGGGTCGCATCGCCATAAAACACCTTATAACCATATTTACGCAGCAGTTTAATTTGACTGGCATCACTCTCTAATACGGTAATTTTAATCTTATTGGCGTACATTAATCGGCCAACGATCTGTCCAAAGCGGCCAAAACCAGCGATGATCACTTGCGGAGTTTGATGGCCAATCGTGTTGTCAGGCTCCTCTTCAGGGCTATTTAACGTCTGGCTATAATAGAAGGTTTGGAGTTTGAGCAATAATGGGGTCGTCATCATCGAGACACTGATCACTAAAACCAGCAACGCTGACTGACTAGCCGTGAATAATTGCCCCTCCGTCGCGGCCGTCAAAATGACAAAACCAATTTCTCCGCCTTGACTCAAAATCAACGCGCTGCGACTGCGTGCTTTCGAACGCACTTTAGCTAGACGCGCTAAACCATACATGATCGCCATTTTGACACTGATTAGCCCGATCACCAGCAGACTGACCAACCACCACTCCTGCCACAGTAAGGCGATATTAACCGACATGCCCACGGCGATAAAAAATAGCCCCAACAGTAAGCCTTTAAAAGGCTCAATGGCTGTACTTAACTCATGACGAAACTCACTTTCCGCAAGCAGCATGCCTGCCAGAAAAGCCCCTAAGGCCATCGACAAACCCAGCTTTTCCATCAATAAGGCAATCGCAATAACCAACAACAGCGAGGCTACGGTAAATAGCTCGCGCACTTGGCTATTCACCACCCACCGAAATAAAGGCTGCAATAGGAAATGCCCAGCCATTAATAGCCCAGCTACCCCTGCCAACATCCACATTAATGGTAAGCTGTCACTCGTTGTTTGGCCGGCAAAGATGGCCACTAAAGCGAGCGTTGGAATAACCGCTAAATCTTGAAACAGCGACACGGCAAATACCGTGCGTCCCGTATCACTTAAGGTTAACCGCATTTCATCAATGGTACGTAGCGCTATTGCCGTCGATGATTGAGCAAGAATCAACCCAACCGTGATACTCACTGGCCAAGAGAAACCGTACATCCATAAACCGCTCGCGAGCACGCTACTGGTGATTAACATCTGTGACCCACCCTGCCCAAGGATCGGTCCTTTCATTTGCCACAATCGCTTAGGGTTTAGCTCTAAGCCAATCAAAAATAGCAGCAGTACCACACCAAATTCGGCAAAGTTCAAAATCGCATTAACATCAGTGATAAGCTTAAAACCCCAAGGACCAATCACAATCCCGGCGAGTAAATAGCCCAAAATAGCCCCAAGCCCTAAACGTTGCGCAATCGGTACTGCGACCACGGCAGCCGTCAAAAAAATCACCGAACTGGACAGCCAATCAGTCATCATAACGTAACCCTTCTAGCCAAGCGACATACTGATCAGCATGTTGCCTGCGTTCAGCATCACTGATGTGCCTTGCCCAATACATCACTAACGGATCAATCCAGCGCATACGACATAACGCGGCGGTTAATTCAAAAGGTTGTAGAATTTCACTCAATGGATAACGATTGTATCCCTCAGCACTAAAAGCCTCTCTATGCCCACCTGTCGTGATCACGCTTCGCCAACACTTACCTTGCAGCGCACTTTCTGGTCCAAAGGCAAAACCTTTACCGAGCACTTTATCAATCCACTCTTTTAATAATGCAGGACACGAATACATGTACAACGGGTGTTGAAAGACAATCACATCAACTTCCAGTAAACGTTGATGCTCTTGATTCACATCGATAAAAAAATCGGGATAGGTCGCGTACAGATCAAGCACTTCAACATGAGGCAAAGCGATAATTCGTTCAATCAGCAGACGATTAGCCAGCGAGTGATCAGGGTCGGGGTGAGCGTAAATAACCAATACCTTGGGTCGATCGGCGGTGCCCACTTGATGATGGGAGGATGCGTTCTCTTTATCCTTATCCTTGGTCATTCCTTGATTCTCTTTAATAGATGCGAACGGTCGATAGAGCAACCAACGGATTTCCTTATCGTAAGCGGCTCAACAGTAACACAAATTGTAGCCTTAAAGCCGACCAAACGATAGTCGAGCATGTAACGAGCCAATGTCGCTAAACGATAGAGAACAGCCTAGGAAGACCATCAACGAATCGGTATAATCATCGACATTGATCAAGATTACTCCTACTATTCGCGGCGACATACACGGCTAACTAGACACGACTCTTTATGATTATCTTCTCTGACATTCAATTACTCCGTGGCGGAAAACCGCTGCTTGATAAAACTTCAGCCACTATTCATCCCGGCGATAAAGTCGGTTTAGTCGGTAAAAACGGCTGTGGTAAATCAACACTATTTGCATTAATGAAAGAGGAGTTATCGATTGATGCCGGCTCATTTAATCAACCGGCTCACTGGGAGTTGGCTTGGGTTGCCCAAGAAACGCCCGCTTTAGAGCGACAAGCTTTAGAATACGTGATTGATGGTGATCGAGAATATCGTCGCTTAGAACAACAACTCCGTGAAGCAGAACAGCAAGATAATGGCACCCGTGTTGCCGAGTTGCATGGTCATATTGAAACCATTGGTGGTTACAGCATTCAAGCGCGCGCTGCCGAACTGCTGGATGGTTTAGGTTTCAGTCAACAACAAATGAGTTGGAATTTAACCCAATTTTCTGGTGGCTGGCGCATGCGTCTTAACCTTGCCCAAGCGCTGATCTGTCGCTCTGATTTATTGCTCCTCGACGAGCCCACTAACCACCTCGATTTAGATGCAGTGATGTGGCTTGAGCGTTGGCTACAAAGCTATCCTGGTACGCTACTGTTGATCTCTCACGATCGCGATTTTCTTGACCCGATCGTCAATCGAATTATTCATATTGAAAATCAACAGCTCAATGAGTACACCGGTAACTACTCATCGTTTGAAGTGCAACGCGCACAAAAGCTAATGCAGCAACAAGCGCAATATCAAAAACAGCAAAAGCAGATGGCACATATGCAAAGCTATATTGATCGCTTTCGCTATAAAGCCTCAAAAGCGCGCCAAGCACAAAGCCGAATTAAAGCACTGGAAAAAATGGAGCAAGTTTTACCAGCGCAATTTGATAACCCGTTTAGCTTTGAGTTTCGTCAACCTGCCGCCTTGCCTAATCCGATTTTAATGATGGATAACGTGGCCGCCGGATATGACGATCGGCTGATCCTCGAAAAGATTCGTCTTAACTTAGTCCCGGGTAGCCGAATTGGTTTGCTAGGTCGTAATGGCGCGGGTAAATCAACATTAATTAAACTGCTCTCCAGTGAACTGAAACCGCAAAGTGGCGATCTCACTTACTCTCAAGGCGTGAAAATCGGCTACTTTGCCCAGCATCAGTTGGAAACATTACACCCACAAGAAACGCCGTTGCAGCACATGATGCAAATTGCCCCTGATAAAACCGAACTTGAGCTGCGCAATTATTTAGGCAGTTTTGGTTTTCAGGGTGAAAAATCGCTAGAAAAAGTGGCCCCTTTCTCCGGTGGCGAAAAAGCCCGTTTGGTGCTGGCGCTGATTGTGTGGCAAAAACCTAATCTGTTGTTGTTGGACGAACCCACCAACCATTTAGATTTAGACATGCGCCAAGCCTTGACCTTTGCCTTACAAAGCTTTGAAGGTGCAATGGTTATCGTCAGTCATGACCGCTACCTATTACGCGCGACCACTGACGAGCTGTACTTAGTGCATGATCAGCAAGTCGCTCCTTTTGATGGCGACTTAACCGATTACTACAAATGGCTAACCGATCAGCAGAAAATTGCCCGTAAAGAAGCTCAAGCGACTCAGCCAGTCAAAGACAGTACCAACAGTGCTGCGGCGAAAAAAGAGCAAAAACGTCGCGAAGCTGATTTTCGTAAACAAACCGCGCCAATTCGCAAAAAATTGACACAGTTAGAAGAGAAAATGGATAAATTGAATGCCATTCTCGCCCAAGCCGAGTTAAATCTCTCTGAGGCCAGTTTGTATGACGCAGAGAACAAAGCCCAATTAACCGAAGTGATTGCTAATCAAGCGTCAGCAAAAAGCGCGCTTGAGCAAGTAGAAAGTGATTGGATGGCCGAGCAAGAACATCTTGAACAACTGGAACAGGAATTCACTCAGTAATGATCCCAACGCACGCGCATTCATCATTAACGTTAGAAGGCTTATGGCAATTTAGCCTCGACTATTATGCGGTTAATGAAGTGAAAGAAGCGTGCTTGTGTCTGCAAAACCAGTTTCAGGGGAATGTAAATTTACTCTTGCTGCTCAAGTGGTTAGACGAACAACAACTCAGTATTAACGACTCAGAATGGCCACGCTTATTGGCGTGTTTAAGTCATTCAGAAAGCTTAGTTCACTCTTTTCGTGAGTTGCGCCGTAAACTAAAGTCTCACCTATCAGAAACACTATACCGTGAAGCGCTACAGTTTGAATTGCGGTTAGAAAAACAGCAACAAGCAGAGCTGATCGGCTGCGTACAGGGATTCCGATTATCCCCGACCAAAGACCTAGCGTTGACTGAGCGCTACTGTCGACAACTTGGCGCTGAGCATTTGATCTCTCTATTCTCTACCCCGGTAAAACCAACATGATGCTCATAAAGAATTGAGGCTTTTTATGTCGCCGTTTACTGCCGCGAAGGGATTAACCAATCCACATTTACAAACCCTACTACCGCGCTTAATTCGTCGAGCGGCTTGCTTTACGCCGGTTTGGCAAACCTTAACCACGCCAGATAACGATTTTCTTGATTTAGCATGGAGTGAAGCAGCCCTCCCCTGTGTCGATAAACCCATTTTTGTCTTATTTCACGGTTTAGAAGGCAGTTTTTATAGCCCTTATGCTAATGGCTTAATGGATGCGTTTGCTCGACATGGTTGGCTATCGGTGATGATGCATTTTCGAGGCTGCAGCGGAAAACCCAACCGCTTAGCTCGAGCTTACCATTCGGGTGAAACGGAAGACGCGCGTTTCGTACTTGAATACCTACGAGCGCAATTCCCTCAGCGTACCATCATTGCAACTGGAGTCTCTTTAGGCGGTAATATGCTGGTCAACTATTTGGCGCGCTATCGGGATGATCCGATTGTCGATGCGGCAACCATTATTTCCGCACCACTGGATTTAGCGGCGTGTTCGCAACGCATTGAACAGGGCTTTTCAAAAATTTATCGCCGTTATTTACTCTCATCATTAAAAAATAATGCGTTAAGAAAAGCCCCATTGCTACAAAATGAGCTAGGTTTAACCACGCAATCCATTCGTCAAGTAAGCAAGCTCTATCAATTTGATGATTTGATCACCGCACCGCTACACGGCTTTAAAGATGCGCAAGAGTACTATCAACAATGCTCAGGACTCATGAAATTAGGCGCGATTACTATCCCTACGCTGATCATTCATGCTGCCGATGATCCGTTTATGACTGAAGCAGTGATCCCGCGCGGTCCTTTAAACCCACAGATTAACTACCAATTATTTGAACACGGTGGCCATGTTGGTTTTTTAGCTGGCAGCTTACGTCAACCTAGGTTCTGGCTTGAGCAGGCTTTGCCGAGTTACTACGCTAATTGGCGACAGAAATAAAAATTAGCGTCATTTAGCGTCATATGGCAGCAAAATATCGTAAAACAGAGATTATCAGTTCATAAAATCATGAGGTATTTATGATCGTTCCTTGGCAACATATCGCCAGTGACACTCTAGACAATTTAATTCGTGAGTTTGTATTACGCGAAGGTACTGACTACGGTGCAAGTGAAATCAGCTTACAAGACAAAATCGATCAAGTCATCGCTCAACTGCGCAGTGGGCAAGCGATGATCGTCTATTCTGAGTTACACGAAACGATCGATATCAAAAGTACCGCACGCTGACGGCAAAAATCGGCGTTTTCTGCTGCGTTTTTTCCATGATATAGTGAAACCAGCCATGGGCTTTGCCCCTCAAGGATCAACAGACAAGGTATGTCATGTCAGCAAAACACCCCATTATTGCGGTCACCGGTTCATCAGGCGCTGGTACAACGACCACATCAGAAGCTTTCCGTAAAATGTTCAATATGATGAACATTAAACCCGCTTGGGTGGAAGGTGATAGCTTCCACCGCTTCACTCGTCCAGAAATGGATATTGAAATTCGTAAAGCAAGAGAACAAGGTCGACATATTAGCTACTTCGGTCCGCAAGCGAATGACTTCCCTGCTCTGCAGGATTTTTTCCGCCAATATGGCAAAACGGGCGCAGGACAAATTCGTCGTTATCTGCATACTTTTGATGAAGCCGTCCCCTATAATCAGATGCCTGGCACCTTCACACCTTGGCAGCAGTTGCCTGATGATACCAATGTCTTATTTTATGAAGGCTTACATGGTGGAGTGGTCGATGGTGACATTAATGTCGCGCAACATGTCGATTTTTTGATTGGCATGGTTCCAATTGTCAATTTGGAATGGATCCAAAAATACGTGCGCGATACTCGTGACCGCGGCCATTCTCGTGAAGCCGTCATGGATTCTATCGTTCGCTCAATGGACGATTATCTGAATTACATTACCCCTCAGTTTTCGCGTACGCACATTAACTTTCAACGAGTGCCTACGGTCGACACCTCAAATCCTCTCAATGCGAAAGGCATCCCGAGTTTAGATGAAAGCTTTGTGGTGATCCGTTTACGCGGAATAAAGAATGTCGATTACCCCTATTTACTGGCAATGATTGATGGCTCGTTTATGTCGCGTCACAACACGATTGTGGTTCCTGGCGGCAAAATGGGCTTTGCTATGGAACTTATCGTGCAACCCTTACTCCAGCAATTAATTGAATCCGGAAAAATTGGTTGAGATTGCCTTATCTTGACCTGATGAGTAAGAAATTCGCATAATCGGTCAGGCTACGGTCTTATTAACACGATTACTTTTCATACCGTGATCATGTGCACGTTTTTGCGTAAAATATCCATGGTTTGATACGATTAAAATCAAGAAATCGCGTTCGAAAAAGGATACTATTCCTTACCGAACACAAGATAGCTTGCAGCCATTAGGAAGTCCTCTTATTCTAGTTAATCCATTAAGGCTTCGCTAAAATATACGGACAGCAGCGAGCGTACCCTGCAGAGGAAGTGAGATATTATGGTTCTAGGTAAACCTCAAACCGACCCAACACTAGAGTGGTTCCTTTCACATTGTCATATTCATAAGTACCCTTCAAAAAGCACGCTGATCCATGCGGGCGAAAAAGCGGAAACCTTGTACTACATTGTTAAAGGTTCTGTTGCGGTACTGATTAAAGACGAAGAAGGTAAAGAGATGATTCTTTCTTACCTTAACCAAGGTGATTTCATCGGCGAGCTTGGTCTGTTCGAAGAAGATCAAGAACGTACCGCTTGGGTTCGAGCTAAATCCCCTTGTGAAGTCGCGGAAATTTCTTTTAAGAAGTTCCGTCAATTGATTCAAGTTAACCCCGATATCCTGATGCGTCTATCAGGGCAAATGGCTCGTCGCCTACAAGTAACCAGCCAAAAAGTCGGTGATTTGGCGTTCCTTGATGTGACTGGTCGTATTGCACAAACTCTACTAAACCTAGCAAAACAACCCGATGCAATGACTCACCCTGATGGGATGCAAATCAAAATCACTCGTCAAGAAATTGGTCAAATCGTTGGTTGCTCTCGTGAAACCGTTGGCCGGATTCTGAAAATGCTTGAAGAGCAAAATCTGATATCAGCACACGGTAAAACCATCGTGGTCTACGGCACTCGTTAACCTCTGGTTTAACATGCTTAAAGCCTGAATAAGCTACTTTAGTTGACCTAAAGTAGCTTTTTTGTTGTTCATCGTTGGCTACCCGTTCCGTTTTTTACTAACGAAGATCGGTACTTTCAAAGATTTTATCTGCTGAAGCCGCCACAAAGCCGCTATACAGTTGACCGTTCGCCATCGGATAACGTTTAGCGAACTCATAAAAACCACCAGGGATCACTTCAACACCGTCGTTAAACGAGACTGGCACCTTATCAGCCATAGTCGAGGACTGTTCTAGTAATACTTCTGGTGTGCCTTTTACTTCACCGCCATTTTCATTGATAGTAAAGCCCGCCTGACGCAGATGATCATTGACCGCTTTGACCTCATTAAATGCCTTGAGCTGATTAACACTCACCGTAAAGTGATTGGCCCCATAACCATGGGCGGCTAACCACGCCGCATACTCGCTTTCTTTGGCTAAGATTTGATAATCCGCAAACGAAAGATCCCATAGACGGCCCGCGTAAAGAAAATCGACATCATCAAGGCGAGTCGTCTCGACTTGAGCCACTAACTTAGCGACTATCGCTTGTAACTCTGCTGAGCACTCTTCGACCTTCAATTCACTAATAAATACCTTAGGTTGCTTAGGATCAGGGTGCTCATAATGCTTCGCCACCAGCTTTTTGCTTTCAAACAGATAATCACCGCAAGCAACGTAGCCTAAGGCCAGAAACGGCTTGGCCAAAGTCTCTATACCCAGTGGTGCGATATTAAAAGTTCGTAAAGCAATGTGGTCATTGATCAGTACTTCGTCTTCCTGGAGCAAATGATGGACTTTTTCTGCCGCAGGGCAAAGACGCTGAATATAGTCATTCCATAAACATTGAAAAAGCGCACTTGGCGTCATGACGCCTCCTTGTCAGTGGGTGGATAACGTCTCTCGCGATAGAGACGTTATGGGTTAAACATTATCTACACTCTTTAGCTGTGTTGACGACTTAAGGCAAAACAACCCCTGGTGATAGTGTCGCGGGTAATTCTGTCGTTTGCCCTTCCATCGACGCCATTGGGTAAGCACAGTAATCCGCGGCGTAAAACGCGCTGGGGCGTAAGTTACCTGACGCACCCGGCCCACCAAAGGGAGCATCGCCACTGGCTCCGGTAAGTTGACGGTTACGGTTAACAATTCCGGCGCGAATATGATCAATAAAATATTGCCACTCTTGATCGTCGGTCGACACTAAGCCTGCTGACAAACCAAAGCGCGTATTATTAGCCAGTGCTACAGCTTGAGGCAGTGTTTGATAACGAATGACTTGCAATAATGGGCCGAAATATTCTTCATCAGGTAAATCATTAATCGCAGTGACATCAATAATCCCTGGTGTGACGAACGCCGCTTGTTGTGCCTTCGCGGTTAATAAACTTTTTCCGCCTAACGCTTGTAAATTCGCTTGTGCCGTCAAAATAAACTCAGCGGCAGCACGTGAAATCTGTGGCCCCATAAAGGGTGCAGGATCAGCAAAAGGCTGATCAATGCGCAGCTGCTCGGTCGCTTTTAGCAACTTATCAAGCAACTTATCGCCTTTTTCGCCTTCAGGTAAATAAAGACGACGAGCGCAAGTACAACGTTGTCCTGCACTAATAAACGCTGACTGAATAATAGTGTATACCGCCGCATCAATATCGCCATAGTGCTCAGAAATCACCATCGGATTATTGCCGCCCATCTCCAGTGCTAACATTTTATCGGGTTGACCGGCAAACTGACGATGTAAGAGGTGACCCGTATTCGCACTACCAGTAAAGAGCAAGCCATCAATATTTTTTGATTGCGCGAGCGCAATACCCGTTTCTTTCGCACCTTGTACTAGGTTAAGCACACCATCGGGCAATCCCGCCGCTTGCCATAACTGCATCGCTAGCTCACCAGTCCATGGGGTTTGCTCTGAAGGTTTAAACACCACGCTATTACCAGCCAGTAAAGCAGGAACAATATGGCCATTGGGTAAATGGGCAGGAAAATTATATGGACCAAATACCGCCATTACGCCAAGAGGACGATGCCGCAATACAATCGTATTGCCTGCCACCTCACGTTGCTGCTGCCCAGTACGTTCATGGTAAGCACGAATAGAAATCGCAATTTTACCAGCCATCGCCGCGGCTTCGGTGCGCGTTTCCCATAATGGTTTGCCGGTTTCTTTAGCGATCACTTCAGCAATTTTTTCACTGTTGGCTTTGACCTGCTCAGCAAAAGCCAACACCACTTGTTCACGCTCAGCAAACGGGCGATTTTTCCATGCGATGAATGCTTGACGAGCCGCGCTGATCGCTTGTTCAACCTGCTCTGCTGTGGCGCTATTACCTTGCCAAACCACTTGGTCATCGTAAGGGCTGATTGAACTCAACGCATCGCCTTGTCCAGCAATCCATTGACCTGCTATCCACTGAGTCATTGTATCTTCCTTATCTAAAAACTATTGAGCCAAAATTCGCAACCAATCCCCTTGGTCAACGTTTAATGCTTGAGCCACTTCGGGAGTAATCAACACCGTTTCTCGCTCACGGTTGTAGGCCGCTTTTTCGGCGGTAGCACGAAAATGAGTAAATGAGGTATTACACATCAAATATTGTTGGGTGCTGGAATGACGCGCGACTTCAACCCTAGCACGAACAGAATTACGCACCGATTCAATATTACGGACATCACATTCTACGGCTGGGCCGGCATCAAAAATATCGACGTAATTACGGCAAGTAAATCCTTCGTCTTCCAATAACTTGAGGGCTGGACGAGTATTCTCGTGCACTTGGCCAATCACCGCTTGGGCTTCAGGACTAAGTAAATTGATATAAATCGGCAACTTGGGCATTAAGTCGGCAATAAAACCTTTTTTACCGATCCCAGTTAAATAGTCAGCCAAGGTAAAGTCGATTGAAAAGAAGTGCTCTTGCAGCCACTGCCAAAAGGGAGAATTACCATCCGCATCAGAGACGCCTCGCATCTCAGCAAAGATGGTTTTAGAGAAACGTTCTGGATGCTCCGCCATCATTAAAAAACGACTCTTCGACATTAAGCGACCATTCAAACCTTGGCGAAAGTGCTCTCGCAAAAATAAGCTGCAAATTTCTGAGCATCCGGTGTAGTTGTTACCAAAGGTGAGTAATTTAACGACATTGTTGACCCCAAGCTTATGTGAGGCATGGACAATCGTACTAATATGATAAGAATAAAAAGGACGATCCCAACCAACCGCCGCTTCGATCCCCGTCGTACCAGCCACCTCTCCGGTTACACTGTCTACACCGACCATTAAATAACCTTCATCCCCTGGTTGCGTTACGGACGGTTTAGCAAAGCTGTATTCTGAGTGTTCAATACGATTGGTGAGTAATTCTTGATTAACGGGCAGTGACGTAAAGCCATGACCCGATTCAATGGCACAGTCATGAAGTGCCGGATAGTCAGACGTTGCAATAGGGCGAATAACTAGCATCAATATTCCCTCCAGATGCATAGCACTAGGCCAGCTTGGCCTAGCGAAGACAGCAAACACCCACCGCTATCCATGGTGGGTGTGAATAGCAGAAGACTACACGAGTGTTGCGATCGCTTGCTCGAGTTTAGCCAATCCTTGTTCGATTTCTTGTTGAGTGATCAATAATGAAGGCGTCATACGGATCACGTTCGGTCCCGCCACCAACAGCATTAATCCATGCTCTCCAGCCGCTAATAAAATATCTCGAGAACGGCCTTGCCACTGCTCATTGAGTGCCGCGCCAAGCAGTAAACCTTGACCACGGATTTCAGAAAACACATGGTACTTATCATTGATTTTGGTTAATCCCTCGCGAAACCAAGCTTCACGTTGCTTCACACCCGCTAAGGTTTCTGGTTGACTAACAATATCAACGACGGCCAGACCAACAGCGCACGCTAACGGGTTACCGCCATACGTTGAACCGTGGGTACCGACTTTCATATGCTCGGCAAGCTTATTAGTGGTTAACATCGCACCAATCGGGAAGCCGCCACCTAATGATTTCGCCGTACTTAAGATATCTGGCGTGACACCTAAACCTTGGTAAGCATAAAAGTGCCCCGTACGCCCATTACCGGTTTGAACTTCATCAAAAATCAGTAGCGCGTTATGCTTATCGCACAGTTCACGCACCGCCTGAACAAATTCTGGCGTTGGCGAAATAATACCGCCTTCGCCTTGCAGGGGCTCCATCATGATCGCGCAGGTGCGATCCGACATATGCGCTTGCAAAGCATCAATATCGTTATAAGGCAGGTGAGTAATATCGCCGGGTTTCGGTCCAAAACCGTCAGAGTAAGCCGCTTGTCCACCTACCGTGACAGTGAAGAAGGTTCGGCCATGGAAGCCTTGTTTAAAGGCAATGATTTCCGTTTTCTCTGGACCATAAACGTCAGCCGCATAACGACGAGCTAATTTCAGTGCCGCTTCATTGGCTTCAGCGCCTGAGTTGGCAAAAAAGACTTTGTCAGCAAAACTCAGTTCAATCAATTTATTAGCAAGTTGTAATGCTGGCTCATTAGTCATCACATTACTCAAATGCCACAATTTATTGGCTTGCTCGGTTAATGCATTAACCATGGCCGGATGGCAGTGTCCTAAGCAACTGACTGCGATACCACCAGCAAAATCGATGTACTCTCGTCCCTGCTGATCCCAAACTCGGGAGCCTTGTCCTTTTACTGGGATGAACGCCATCGGGTTATAACAAGGCACCATCACCTCATCAAATAAACCACGTTGTATCTGTTTTTCCATTGTCATTACCCATTCCTTCTTATACCGCATGCCAAGTTGCTCTGCCATTTGGCGACAAAACCTTAGCGTAAGATTTTGTATGGCATTATCACTAATACGGCATTGTATTTACAAAATATTAACCAATTCAATAGCGAAATATTCTTTTCACGACATCAATACCAGTGTACTCGATATCGTCTCTGATTATTTATGCACTAACGACTGTCTTTTATGAAGTATTTTTTACCTTCGCATGCAAAATAGAATAGATAGCCATTGTAAGGCAAGGGATTCACCAAGGAGAGAGACTATAAAGGCGCATAAAATCGCACATCACGATCAAGTGCCATTTAGACGAAAGAAATGTTAAGAAAAGTGATCAAGATCGGTAATGGTTGGCTTAACGATTTAAGAAATTAGCCAGTAGCTGATGCCCTTGCTCGGTTTTAATCGATTCAGGATGAAACTGCACCGCATCAATCGGTAACGTTCGATGTTGATAACCCATAATTTCATCGACAGAACCATCGTCTAATTCTGTCCATGCCGTGAGTTCAAAACATGCCGGTAGCGAGTGCTTTGCAACCACTAATGAGTGGTAGCGGGTGACCGTCAAGGGATTGTTTAAGCCAACGAACACACTGCGTCCATTGTGCTTAATCAGTGATGTTTTACCGTGCATGACTTGTCTGGCGCGCACCACTTGTCCACCAAACACTTGCGCGATCGCCTGATGACCAAGACATACCCCTAATATCGGTAGCTTCCCGGCAAAATGAGTGATCGCTTGGAGAGAAATCCCCGCTTCATTCGGCGTACAAGGTCCGGGGGAAATCACTAAATGGCTCGGATTAAGGGCTTCAATCCCCTTTATATCTATCTGATCATTACGTACGACTTTGACCTCTTTCCCTAATTCACAGAAATATTGATATAAGTTGTAGGTAAAAGAATCGTAGTTATCGATGAGAAGCAACATAATGTCAGCCGCGCCAGTCAGTTGAAGAAATAGAAGGCGATATTGTGCAGCACCGTTGTAGAAAGGCAAGTGCTTTACTTGAGTCGAATAAGAGTCATCGACATTAAGGGTCTTGATGTTCCGCCGCATTGAACAATAAAAAACGATCAAATACAGCTTGTGCATGTCCACTTTGCTGGGCATCGAGTAAATACTGGTTAATACCATTGAGTAGGAGTAATGCCTCCGGTAAATCACGACGAATTTGCACATGAAACTGCTTATCTCTCCCCAATAAATGAGGTGTAATTGGCCGTTCAAGCTGATAAAGACCAAGCTGAATACCACCATAAATTGGCTCAATTTCACTGACAAACCAATCACAGCGCTGCTTTTGTAACATATCTAACGCTTGTTGGACGGTGTTTAAACGCAACGATGGCTCGCGAGATAGGCCAAAGTCTTGATAGTTAAAACCATGTACACCACACAATACGCCAGAATCTTGATGATGACTGAGGAGATTATTCGAATCAGCGAGAGTAAAATAACCGAGTTGAATACGATACAGGGTGACTGAAAAGTAGCTGTATTCCGCTCTGTCATGACGATAGCTGGCATTCCACGTTAAATCACAGCGTCCATTCGCCTGAGCTAGCTCATGCTGTACCCTCGCCCACGGCATAAACAAAAGCTGATAATCCACGTTTAAGTGTTCAAGGGATTGTAATACCAATGTCGTGGCTGATCCGGTTAATGATTGAGCTTTTTCTTCATCGGTAGCGCCTTGCCAATAAGTAAAAGGTGGCCATACATTCATATTACCTACACAAACCCGTAAAGGGCTCGCAGCTAATCCATTGCTGATGATCAGCAATCCACACAATAACCACCATTTCATCGCGATCCCCTTACTGTACTACTCCCACTAAGTGTAGACCGTGTTGATTCATCTTGTAGTCGCTAGCAGACAAATAAGCCCAAAGTGAGTCATTCGCTTTGGGCTTATTCAGTGTCGTAGAATCAAGGGGGGGAGCTTATGGACGAGGCACAAATCCAACCGCTTGCTGAACGTTTTTCAGTGTGAGAGCAGCGCGAGCGGAGGCTTTTTCGGCCCCGGCTTTCATGACCGCATCCAGATAGGCTCTGTCATCGCGAATACGATGGTACTCCGCTTGTACCGGAGCAAGCATCGCGACTAATGCCTCTCCAACATCCTTTTTAAAAGGACCGTACATTTCAACGCCTTGGTATTGCGCTTCAATCTCAGCAAAGGTTTTGCCTGTGGCCGCTGAATATAGGCTCATTAAATTCGAGATACCGGCTTTTTGCTCAGTATCAAAGGCGATACGCGGTGGTGTTTCGGTATCCGTTTGCGCTTTATTGATCTTCTTGATAATCGACTTGGGATCTTCTAATAACGTAATCACATTTTTACGATTATCGTCCGATTTTGACATTTTCTTAGTCGCATCTTGCAGGCTCATGACTCGTGCATTGACCTGCGGAATATACGGTTCAGGAATGGTGAAGATCGGTTGTTCCGGACTGTAAATATTGTTAAAACGTGTCGCGATATCACGCGCGAGTTCTAGGTGCTGTTTTTGATCGCTGCCCACGGGAACTTGATGCGCGCCATAGAGCAAGATATCGGCCGCCATCAATACTGGATAACCAAATAGTCCGGCATTAACATCATTGGCATAACGAGCCGATTTGTCTTTAAACTGAGTCATGCGACTGAGTTCACCCATTTGGGTATAACAATTAAGTATCCAGCCAAGTTGAGTATGTTCAGGCACATGAGATTGGACAAACAAGGTGCTTTTTTGCGGATCGACACCAACGGCAAGACAGATGGATAACGCATCGAGTGTCGCTTCATATAACGCCTTTGGATCTTGACGTACGGTAATCGCATGTAAATCAACCACACAGTACTGACAATCATAATCATCTTGCATCTGTTGCCATTGACGCAGAGCACCCAAATAGTTACCAATGCTGAGTTCACCAGATGGTTGAACACCACTCAATACGATGGGTTTGCTCATGAGTATAATTTCCTTGTGATTCAAAATAAGGGAAGGCGATACCCACACCACTGAGCATGACTAATCGGCAGCAAATGAACCTAGCCCACGAGCATAGATAAGTTCTATGCTTGGGGTGAACGAACGTCGCCAACACCGCAATAGCTTCAAGTAGGAAGGGTATAAAACCAATAAAAAACTGCGCTTACAGTGAATAGGCGCAGTTTAGCAGTGTACTCATTGATGAGTATTTTACCAGAGGCAAGTGATAATTTTTACGCGCAAACCATAACAACATCGAGGAGTTGAACGATATCATCCGCCACCACATCAGGCTTGGCATTGGCAATTGGCTCACCGTGGTTATAACCATAGGTTAAGCCAAATGAAGCACAGCCCGCATTTTGGGCCGCTAAAATGTCGTTTTTCGAATCACCGACCATCAACATTTGCTCTGCCTTCAAGTGGTGCTTTTCGAGCAACCAATTAAGGGCCATAGGATCGGGCTTTTTATGGCTAAAGGTATCGCCACCAATCACATCACTAAATAGCTCAGCTAAACCATGTTGAGCAAGAACATCAGGCACAAATTTACTCGGCTTATTGGTCACCAACGCTAAGATAAACCCCGCGCGATGCAGTTCCGCCAAGGTATGCTTTACATTCGGATAGAGGTGGCTCAATTGGTGGCCCGTTTGCGCATAATACTCATCAAATAACAAACGCGCTTGTTGATGAGTATCATTATTCAGCTCAAGGTCGATATTGAGACTTTGACTTAAACAGCGACCGATTAACACATCGGCACCATTACCGACATAGTCACGTACCTGAGATTCCGTTACCCCAGGATAGCCCAAAGCGCGCACCGCTTGATCAGCAGCAACAGCAAGATCTGGCACACTATCAAGCAGTGTCCCATCGAGATCAAACGCGATTAATTTTATTGATTGCAAAACTCTGTCCTATTTGTGCTCTCCCTACCGACGAATCACAGTCGCTTGCCGATGGACGTCATCGGCGCTCAGCGGTAAGGAATAATAACTATCTTATTAATTACGACGTTCAACACCAGCCAGTTCACTACGCATAGCATCAATCACCGCTTTATAATCTGGCTCGCCAAAAATTGCCGACCCGGCAACAAACATATCCGCGCCAGCTTGGGCGATTTCACGGATATTCTCGACCTTTACGCCCCCGTCTATTTCTAAACGAATGGAGCGACCACTTTGCGTAATACGCTCACGTACCGCACGTAGCTTATCTAACGTGTGCGGAATAAAGGACTGGCCTCCAAAACCTGGATTGACCGACATTAGGAGAATCAAATCGACTTTGTCCATAATGTAATCGAGGTGACTGAGCGGCGTGGCTGGATTCAGCACCACTCCAGCCCGACAACCATGCTCTTTGATCAGTTGCAAGGTGCGATCAACATGCTTCGAGGCTTCCACATGAAAGGTGATCATTGATGCGCCAGCGTTAGCAAAATCAGGAATAATTCGATCAACCGGCTCAACCATAAGATGCACATCGATTGGCGCGGTAATACCATAATCACGTAGCGCTTTACAAATTGGCGCACCAAAGGTCAGATTAGGTACGTAATGATTATCCATCACATCAAAGTGAATCACATCCGCTCCAGCGGCAAGCACTTTATCAACATCGTCGCCAAGGCGCGCAAAATCTGCAGAGAGAATGGATGGAGCAATAAGAAAATCTTTCATACCTGACCTCTTCGGTGATAGAACATAGCAAACAAAATATGCCCAGTATTCTAACCTAGGGGTGGCAAAGATCCTAACCGGAAGCGACGTTCACTCCCTCAGAGAGTGAGAATTACCTTATTGACTAAGGTGTAAATAAGGCCAATAACTCATCGACTTTATTCCGCCCAGCACCATTACGACTGATCGTGCGCTTAACTTTAACCACATTCAGTTGCGCACCATGGTAAAGGCGACGAGTTAAAATCGTATCATGATTGGAAATAAGGACCGGAATACCCCGCTCTTGGGCGGTTTTCTCAGCCAAATCGGCTAAAGCCGCTTGGTCATCAAGACTAAATCCATTCCCCGCATAAGCCGTAAAATTTGCAGTATTCGACAACGGTGCATAAGGAGGATCACAGTAAATAGCACTGGATGCCATGGCTTGATGAAAAGTTTGTTGGTAACTTGCGCAAATAAACGTGGCACGCTGCGCTTTCTGTGCAAAAAACTCTAGCTCAGCTTCAGGAAAATACGGTTTTTTGTACGAGCCAAACGGCACGTTAAATCCACCTTTTTTGTTATAACGGCATAAACCATTAAACCCAAAACGATTCATATACAGAAACGCCAACGAACGATACATCACATCATCGCAGTCATTAAACTGTTTACGTACGTCTAAATAGGCTTCTTTACGATTATTTTCTGGTGTAAACCAACGCTTGGCTTCGCGAATATACTCTTGCGGCTGATGTTTTAATAAATTGTATAAATTGATTAAATCCGGATTAATATCCGCCAACAAATAATGTTCAAAATCGCTATTAAGGAAAATCGAACCTGCACCGACAAAAGGCTCAACCAACTGACTTGCAGGTGGCAGATGGCGTTGAATCTCTTCGACTAGGCCAAACTTTCCCCCAGCCCATTTCAAAAAGGCACGCTGCTTTTTCATCTACTGCTCTAATCAATCACCAAAAATAAGGGTGCGGAATGTAACATATTTTCTACTGAATCTCAGCGTTATTTCGCACGTTGAATTTCACGTTGAACTTGGCTAAGTGATTTGGCCCAAGGACCGAGTGCTTGTACCGCAGGCGGTAAAGTAGCCACCGCGTCACGAGCTAACTGGATGGTTGGATAGTTATCATAAGTAACGATATACCAATCCACCTCATCACGAACGGTTGGGTAGACGTATAGCGTTTCTGTCAGTGAATAACGGTCAATAAAGTTTTGGACTTCTTGCAGAGAATTCACCGCCGCCAACTGTAAGGTATAGCTGCGCGGCGACATCGCCATCAACTCTTCTCTGGCGAAAGAGAAACGAATAGATCCTGATGACGGAGCAGATTCCACTATCGACAAATCGTCATTCGTCCCTTGAGTGATAGGATAGCGATTAACCTCAACAGCGACTGATTCCGAACGACCATCCAGTAAGGCATCCACCACATCGGAAGTGATCACCACTCGCTGATGTGCAGTATCAGCGATACCAACCCCTTCTAAACTCTCAACCACTTTGGGAGGCAAAGCAATGGCATCATCGGCCATCGCATTGGATGGGTTCGGTTGTGAAGACGTCACAGCGACGTTTTGATAAGAACGAGCATTGTCCTCTTGAGACGGTAACGTCGGAATCGCCGTTTGCTCAGCTCGTTGAGTTAATACAGGCAATGTCTCATTTGGCGACGGCTGGGACCATAGCCACCAGTAGCCACCACCAATAAATAACATCAATAACAGTACCAGCAAGCCAATATTCAGCGGTGAGCCGATGATCGAGCGAATAATGATGCGCTTCTCACGCTTTTGATCGACTAACGCCATGATCTCCCCCGGAAGATAATTCACTTTTTTATATGCGCTACGAGCTTGACGCTCCAGTGTTGGATCAACATAACGCATGACTCGCTGTTCAAATAACCGGTCGGCCTCATACTCTGATAATGGCTCGATCTCGAGTTCAATCGGTTTATGTTCTTGACCATAAGTTAAGCGAGTTAATAACGCATCAAGACGATTAGCTTGCGCAAATAACACCACATTAATGGTCCAGCGAGGATTAGTCTGAGCTTCAAGCACCCACATCCATAACTCGGAGAGTAACGTATCAGACAACAAATGCGCATCATCAATCACCACAACAATATCGCATGTCGTACGCTCGCCAATCAAACGTGAAAAACTATCAAGCAACGCATCTTTGGCATTAAACAGTGGCTCTGATAACACTTGGCTAAGAATGGTGGTGCGATGCTGCTCATCGCTTTGATTAGGATGACATAAAAGTAAGGATTGATTTTTATCCGCCACCCAATACTCAAGGTAACGTTGCGCTAACCAAGATTTTCCGGCACCTAGACCGCCAAAAACATTCACTAGGTTGGAACCAAAACGCGTCAGTAACTGTAATCGTTCCAACAGTTCAGTTTGCGAATCTAACTCTAGTTCATGTTCCACACTCATCGACGATCCTAATGGCTTAATGTCTGATACTGATACCGAAACTGACTGATCAACGATACAGCGGTCAGATAGACTCATTCTAATTTAGATTGAATGGGAACGTCTGGCCAACACCGCTGTAACATCAAGTAGGCAGAATACCACTATATATTACGACAATCTTCTATCGCTTGCTTAATCACCGTTTGCGAAACCCCTTTTACCACTTCAGACGTTCCGATACCGGTTGGGAGCACTAAGCGTAACTCACCCGCCAAAACCTTTTTATCACGCATCATATGTTTAATGAAATCATCAAAACTCATGCTGCTCGGCGTGTGCACAGGTAAGCGCGCTTTTTTCAGTATGGCATGAATACGCTGTTGCTGCTGCTCTGAGATCAAACCTTGTAACTTAGCCGTTACTGCGGCCATCATTGTGCCTGCCGCTACGGCTTCACCATGCAACCAGCAGCCATAACCTAACTCGGCTTCAATGGCATGGCCAAAGGTATGACCTAGATTTAATAAAGCGCGAATTCCGGATTCCTTTTCGTCTTGAGCAACGACTTCCGCCTTTATCTGGCAGCAACGAGCAATCGCATAAGACAGCGCGGACGCCTCTAACGCATACAAGTCTTCAAGATGGTTTTCAAGCCACACAAAGAAATCATGATCATAAATAATGCCATATTTGATCACTTCAGCCATGCCGGCGGCAAACTCTCGGGGGGGCAGTGTCGCTAGGCAGTCAGTATCAATAATCACCGCTTGAGGCTGGTAAAATGCCCCAATCATATTTTTACCCAACGGATGATTCACCGCGGTTTTTCCACCGACAGAAGAGTCGACTTGAGCCAATAATGTGGTTGGGATTTGAATAAAATCGACACCGCGTTGATAACACGCTGACGCAAATCCGACGAGATCACCAATCACCCCACCACCAAGCGCAATAATCACCACATCGCGGCTGTAATTATGCTCAAGTAGATAGCTCATGACCGTATTGAAGGTATCGAGATTTTTGTACTGTTCGCCGTCTGGAAGTTCCAGTAGAGCCGATGAACAGCCGATTTGGTTTAGAACGGCAAGTAATCGCTCAGCATAAAGTGGCGCAACCGTATGATTGGTGATCACCACCACTTTTTGCTGGGCGGAAAGAGGAAGAAGGGCCGGATTATTTAATAATCCGGCACCAATTGAAATGGGGTAGCTACGCTCACCTAGGCTGACCGTAATCCGTTCCATGGTTTGCACTCCAAAATAAAAGAACTGGTTAGTGTTCTTCTAGCATTTTTACGATCTGGTTGGCTACCACTTTTGCACTTTGATCGTCGGTACGTACTGTGATGTCCGCAATTTCTTCATACAAAGGATTACGCTCATCAGCAAGTGCTTCTAGCACTTCTCGAGGATGATCCGTCTGTAATAAAGGGCGTTTCTTGTCACGGTTAGTACGTGCTAATTGTTTTTCAATAGTGGTTTCTAAGTAGACAACCACGCCTCGAGCAGAAAGGCGGTTACGGTTTTCTTTGCTGATCACTGAGCCACCACCAGTGGCGAGAACAATACCTTGTTGCTCAGTAAGATCATTGATCACCGCTTCCTCGCGTTTGCGGAAGCCTTCTTCACCTTCAACGTCAAATACCCATGCGATATCTGCGCCAGTGCGCTCTTCAATGACAGTATCGGAATCAACAAACTCCATATGAAGTTGTTGAGCCAAGTGTCTACCAATTGTACTTTTGCCAGCGCCCATCGGGCCAACAAGAAAAATATTGCGTTTTTCGGCCATGTTTAGCAGTAATTTACAACGTTAATTCAATGACATCGCCACAAGATTCGCCAGACAGCGGTCGACGATAGGAATGCTTGTGGCACCTATTCCTCACAGATAATTCGTGATAAGACCCGAAATTATCTAGATAAGGTGCCACTAATGCAACTTTAATTT
Source organism: Vibrio sp. 2017_1457_13 (assembly GCF_030851525.1). Taxonomy (NCBI): domain Bacteria; kingdom Pseudomonadati; phylum Pseudomonadota; class Gammaproteobacteria; order Vibrionales; family Vibrionaceae; genus Vibrio; species Vibrio sp. 2017_1457_13. The sequence continues at coordinate 135,685 of NZ_VHTA01000008.1, read as the reverse complement.
TGCTTTAGCAGAAATAATCACACTAAGTTACTGAATTACAACCTTTGGAGTAACAAAAATCAGTAGCTCACTTTTGCCCATTTGCTGATAGCTACGTCGAAAAAGCGCACCGAGTAACGGTAAATCACCCAGTAATGGCACTTTATCGACCGTATTAGTGATGCTGTGTTGGAAAATACCGCCCAGTACCACGGTTTCGCCATTATTGACTAAAACTTGAGTACCAATCCGTTGCGTGTGGATCGCTACCGCTTCTCCGGTACCGGTTTTGACAATATCGCCAGGTCGGTCTTGGGTAACACTTAAATCCAGCACCAAACGATTATCCGGCGTAATCTGTGGGGTAACCTGTAAACTCAGTACCGCTTTCTTAAATGCCACCGTAGTCGCACCGCTGGAAGACGATTCTAAATAGGGGATCTCTGTCCCCTGCTCTATATAAGCTGGCTTTTTATTGGTAGTGATGAGCCGTGGACTGGAAATAATTTCCGCCTTCGATTCTCGCTGCATCGCTGACAGTTCAAGATCGAGCAGTGTCCCTGAACCCAGCTTTGCCACCTGAAACGCGATGCTCGAAGCATTCGCTGCTGTGGCTCCCAAATTGACATTAAGGAAGTTATTGATCATTTCGCTACCATCTTCTGGTTGATAGAGACCAATACCCGTTAAGTTACCTTCTATTGAACCACCAACTGTATTATTACCGCGTGTTGAGCTCACGCCCCAACGAATACCGAGTTCATCAAGATTACCTTCATTCACGGTCACAATTCGCGCTTCAATTTGTACCTGCTTAACAGGGATATCTAACGCCGAAATGATCTCTCGGATCACATGAATATTTTCCGGCAATTCGCGAATTAATAAGGCATTGGTGCGTTCATCGATACTGATTGAACCTCGTTCAGAGAGCATATTCACCGCTCCCGTCCCACCAATCATCTCAGCGATATCTGACGCCTTCGCGAAACTTATTTTGATGATGGCTGACTGCAAGTCTCCCAACTCTTCTGCTAAACGGGCTTTTTCCAGCTGTTGTTTTTCACGTAAATCGAGTTCCGCCTTAGGCGCTACCAAAATCACATTGCCCTCAACCCGTTTATCCAACCCTTTCACCTGCAAAATAATGTCCAACACTTGCTGCCATGGCACACCATCTAAACGCAGGGTTAAATTCCCTACCACTGAATCAGATACCACTAAGTTAAACTGATTATAATCAGCGATCAGTTGTAAAACGTTACGTACCGGAATGTCTTGAAAGTTAATCGAAATCAGCTTGGCTGATGGTTCAAGTAGATTGGCTGGCGCACTTTGAACCTCGGCTTTTAACGGCGTGATCGTCACTTCAACGTAACGACCTTTGAGCTGATAATCATAATGAAAGGGACCGTGTATTTTAGCCAACAACAACGTGCTTGGTGTTTGACGAAAAACTTCCACACTCTCAACTATGGTTGCGAAATCTTGAACATCAAGTAAATAAAGCTGTTCCTCAGCCACATCGGTTTTTAATAATTCAATACTCAACCCCTGCGTCGTTTTCTGGACATCAACCACACTCGATGCCGACGCTAACTCAATCACAATCACCGCGGCTTTGTCGGGGGTTACCCGAAAATCGATGTGTTTAAACTGATTGCTATCACTCGCTAGAGCAGCCTGCGTCGTCAATGCTAAACCTAGCCATAGCGTGATGCACAGATAGCGCAGCACTACCGCGATACTTGAAGGTAATCCTTTAATCATAATTTAGTCTCTAAACAGAAATGTTTATTTCAAAGCCAATGTGACGTGACGCTGATTCCAGCACCCCAATCCATCTGGTAAGGTTTCTTTAATCAATAGATGATCCTCGGCCACGCGTATAACTTGCCCATTATTTACTCCGACGTACTGACCCGCTTGGAGAGTAACCACCATTCCATCAGGTGTTTGAATCAAAGCAGAAACCTCTCTTTCACGGCGCATCACACCACGCAATTGCAATTGATTTAGCGGATATCGCTCCAGTGAAGTGGTTTTTCCTCTCGATTTAGGCTGCCAGCAATGGCGATTGGTGATCGGTTGATTTTGGGCAATCGCTTCTCGTGGTAAAACAAAAGGCTCGCGTGCGTCATGCTGTGCATATTCAAAAGCTTGAAACGCAATCACTGGCGTTAGCTGAGCAACCTCTTGTTGACTCTTAGCTTCCACTTCCGCTAAGTAGTCCACCAGAGACTCTTGATTGGCTTTACAGCCGATCAAAGAAACAAAAGTGACTAGCGCAGTCACGATTGACGTACTATTTCTCATCGCCTGCCTCCGCTTTAAATTGATAGGTGTAAGCCCGTACTCTGAAATGTAAGGTACTGCTCTCTTGACTGACTCTTTGCCAATCCACATCATCAACATTGATGATTCTTGGTAGCGTGGCTATCGCCTGAGAAAAATCGCCAATGTTGTGGTAACTTCCCGTCAGTTCAATATTCAATGGTAAGCGATACAAAAATGCCTGCGGTTGCTTTTCTCCCCAATCAATTCGAGTAAAGGTTAACCCATGTTCTAATCCCAGCTCGTTGACGGAAGCAAGCAAACTGGCCAGCTCTTGCTGTGCTGGGAGTTGGCGCAATAAAAAATCATAACGCTCAGCTAACTCATCCAATTGAGTTTGCAACTGAGGTAATGCCGCGACTTTATTGGCCTTAATACGTACTAATGATTTAAGACTCTGCTCTTGCTGATTGAGCCCTTCGAGTGCCTCTTGTTTAGGTGATAAATACATGCCATAGCCGATGACTTGAATCACTACCATGACCAACACAATCACCGTCAGTTGTGCGTTGAGCGGCCATTCAAGCAATTCATCGATATCCAGATCACGAAAATTAGCCATGATGTTCACCTTGCCGAATCAACGCCTCTAATCCTGGTTGAGCAGTATGAAAATGAAAAGAGACCTTAAAACTCTGAAAATCTTTATTAAAACGCTGATTCCCAGCGACAATCGAGTGCATGCCTACTGCTGATAAGTGTGGTGACCTTTCTAATTTATCTAACATGGTGGCTAAGCGTGCGGTACTATCGCTAATCCCGCTGACTTCGACCGCATCCCCCTTCATACTAATTTTGTCGACGTAAACCCCTTCAGGAATCAACTCTGGCATCAAGTTCATCAATTGTGTGGTTTTATTGCGCTTTTGCTGTAAGGACTCAACAACACTGAGCCGGGCTTGCAGTGCTTGATGCTCAGCTTCGGTCATTTTGAGCGCCCGTAATCTCTGATCCAGTTGCTGAAGATGCTGATTCAAAAAATCTAATCGTGCCTGTTGGTGCTGTTGTTGCTGATCAAGGTAATGGCCGGCACCCCATTGCATGAGCAAAGCGACTAAGACACCAAGACTCATAAGCTGGAGAAAGCGCCGTTTATGATCAGCACGCTGCGCCTCTCGCCAAGGGAATAAATTGATACTATGCAACATGCCCACTCTCCAACCATGCTATTCCTCGCAACGCAAGACCAGCAGCCGTCGTGAATTTAGGCTGATCATTTAACCGCTTACGTTGAGTGATTTTGTTGACAAAAGTCGCTAATGGCGCGAACCGTTCACAGGGTAATCCAAGCTGCTCGGTGATGGTTTCTGCTAGCCCATCCATCATCGCCCCGCCACCAGATAACCAGATCCCCGCTAGGCTTTGCTGACCATGAACGGAAGTAAATAACTGCAGTTGACGGGTTAGGCGTTCGACAAATAATCGATTGAATAGCCATTGGTTACGTTCATCGCTGCGCGCCATCGTTTCCGCCAGAGACGGCAATTCAAACCAGCGTGTACCTAAAGCAATATCCTTATAAAACGGCGCTTTATCGGCAAAATCGATACATAACGTTGTTTGGGTATAACCAACATCGACCAACATCCAATTCGAGCGCTGTTGAGCCTGACTCACCTGCTGCCAAATCTGAGCCAGACCATGTAATTGCACATCCAGTAAGGTTGCTTCCAGTCCGGCTTGTTGAATCGCCGATAATCGACTCGCGACAACTTCTCTTCGGGTGGCATACACCTGATAGGTCGCAGTTCGGTTTTTAGCGAATGCTTGAATCGGTAAGGGAACAAAATCTAAGCTCAGTTCTTCCATCGGCAACGGCGATTGATGAGAAAAAGCCTGATAAATAGCAAACTCTTTTTCACGAGGGTCTAAGTCGCTATCTATTTGTAATACTTTACTAATTACCGCCGTATCAGGCAGTGCAATCGCAACCTTGCGACTAAATAGCGGCAAACTCTTTTTTAGTTCTTTGAGTTTCTTTACAATTTTCTGATAATTCAACGTGTCGTTATCGGCGAAAATGTCGTCAGTAATGACTATTTCTGTGCAACCGTGTAGCGAATAATTGTCGCCATTTGGTTTAAGAGCCACAGCTTTGATGCTGTGATGACCGATATCGACACCAATAACTAATGATTTACTCATGCCATTAACTCCAGTGACAATTCTCAGCCTCACACACTTATTTGTGAGAAAATAACCGTTCACTATTTTTAAGTGCTGAGGTTTTAGTCTAGAGTACAGGGGTTTGTACTAAGACAGCCTCTACTAAACAGGGATTCTCCGGTGAAGTTCATAAAGCGTTTACTCATATTTTCATTGATTTGCATTATTCTTGGAGTCACTACAATCTTTGGCTTCTATTTTTATGTAAAGCCAGATCTACCCGATGTCGCTGAATTAAAAGACGTTCGGCTACAAACTCCCATGCAGGTGTTTAGTGAAGACGGTAAACTGATTGCTCAATTTGGTGAAAAACGACGCATTCCATTGCGCCTTGATGAAATGCCACCAGAATTACTCGAAGCGGTGATCGCAACCGAGGATTCACGTTTTTACGAACACTACGGCTTTGACCCGATTGGTATTACTCGTGCTGCTGTGGCCGTCATGGCCTCAGGGAGTGCCTCTCAAGGGGCAAGTACCATTACCCAACAACTGGCCCGTAATTTCTTCTTATCCAATGAGAAGAAAATCATGCGTAAAATTAAAGAGATCTTTATTGCCATTCATATTGAGCAGCTCTTGAGTAAAGAAGAGATCTTGGAGCTTTACCTGAATAAAATTTATCTCGGTCATCGTTCTTACGGTGTTGGTGCCGCAGCCCAAACCTACTTTGGTAAAGAAGTCAAAGATCTGACGTTAAGCGAAATAGCGATGATTGCTGGCCTACCCAAAGCCCCTTCTACCATGAATCCCCTTTTCTCTGTGGAGCGAGCCACTCACCGTCGCAATGTCGTCTTATTACGCATGCTGGCAGAAAACTACATCACGCAACAAGAGTATGATCAGGCTCGTAATGAACCATTAATCTCCAAATTCCATGGCGCAGAAATTGAGCTACGAGCTCCTTACGTGGCAGAAATTGCGCGCGCATGGATGGTCGAACGTTATGGTGAAGAAGCGGCCTATACCTCTGGGATGAATGTCTACACGACGGTCAACACCAAGTTACAACAAGCAGCAAACCAAGCCGCTATCGATAATCTCCTCGCTTACGACATGCGTCACGGCTACCGTGGTGCCGAAAAAGTACTCTGGAAAGCGGGGCAATCGGCTTGGGATACCCCGACCATGATCGCTCACTTACGTAGTGAACCCACTTACGGCGATCTTCTGCCTTCAATTGTGGTTAAGGTCGAAGAAAAATCGGCTCAGGTTTGGGTAAAAAATGCCGGACTAAAAACCATTGCATGGGAAGACATGAACTGGGCAAGGCGATTTATTACTGACGACCGTCAAGGGCCTTTACCGACTAAAGCCAGTGATATTCTAGCGGTAGGTGAACAAGTGTGGATTCGTCGCCAGCACGCTATAGGTGATGAACAAGAACACTGGACATTAAGTCAAGTGCCTAATGCGAATACGGCGTTCGTTGCTATGGATCCCGATAATGGTGCGATACTAGCACTGGTTGGTGGCTTTAACTTCGTGCACAGTAATTTTAACCGTGCAACCCAATCGGTCCGTCAGGTGGGGTCAAGTATCAAGCCGTTCATTTACTCTGCGGCTTTGGAAAAAGGCCTCACTCTAGCCTCATTAATCAATGATGCTCCGATTAACCAATGGGATCAAAGCCAAGGTATTGCTTGGCGTCCTAAAAACTCGCCCCCGACTTACGTCGGCCCCACTCGTCTGCGGATTGGTCTAGCGCAGTCGAAAAACGTCATGGCAGTCCGGGTACTGCGAGAAGTCGGCTTGGAAGAGACTCGCCATTTCTTGACCCGCTTCGGTTTTGAGTTATCTCAATTACCTCGCTCTGAGACCATTGCCCTAGGCGCAGGCAGCTTAACGCCCGTCAAAATGGCTCAAGGCTATTCGGTATTTGCTAACGGTGGATATTATGTTGAGCCGTTCTACATCAGCAAAGTGGAAGACAGTTTTGGCCATGTCGAGTTTTTAGCTAACCCCAAAGTGGTTTGTCATCAGGATTGTCAATCTTCATCCGATAATCCGTTCAATGAGCAAGATGCCACGGTCAATTATGCACCACAGGTGATTTCCGAACAGAATGCTTTCCTCGTTCGTGAAATGATGTATAGCAATATCTGGGGTGGCGGTGATTGGCGTGCAGGAACGGGATGGAATGGTACCGGTTGGCGCGCACAAACCTTAAGACGTCGTGATGTGGGCGGAAAAACAGGAACAACTAACGACTCGAAAGATGCTTGGTATAATGGCTTTGGACCAGGCATGGTCGCAACGGCTTGGGTCGGATTTGATGATCATAGTCGTAACTTAGGTAGCACAGCCCCTAACCCGAATACTGATGATGATATTACTGGCGCGGAAGCCGGAGCGAAAACAGCCCAACCGGGATGGGTAGAATTTATGCGCATCGCTCTCGATGGTGTGCCGGCCCAACCCAAAGCCATTCCACCGAAAATCATTCGCGTGAGAATTGATCGCGACAGTGGGCTACTCACCAATAAATTAGATTCCAGTTCTATGTTCGAATACTTTGTCCAAGGAACGGAACCGAAAGAGTATGTACAAGAGGATACCCCTCACAGTATCTACTTAGATGATAGTGACAGCTTATTTTAATCTTGACCGCCCCAATTAGGGGCGGTGTTATTTTCAGACACTGAACAGGCAGGCTATTGAGTGGCTAACGCTTGTAGACGCTCTTTCATCACCTGAGCTAGCTGTTCATAGCGCTGGCGCAGCGGTGAACCGGGGCGATAAGCCAAAACAATTTGTCGTGATGGCTGTGGATTGACCGCTTTGATATAACATACACCATCTTTGGTTTTTTCGTCCGGTAGCGAGAGCTGAGGTAATAAAGTAATCCCAGCCCCAGCGGCGACCATATTACGTAAGGTTTCTAAACTGGTGGCTTTAAAACGCTCATCGTCTTTCGCCCCCGCAGCAAAACAAAAACCTAACGCTTGGTCACGTAAGCAGTGACCATCGCCTAATGCCAATACGGTTTTACCGTTCAGTTCCAACATATCCACCTCATCACGATTGGCCCATTCGTGTGAACAAGGCACAGCAATACTCATCGGCTCGTTGTAGATATCGATCTCTTTAAAAGGGGCACTCTCCTCAACCGAGGCTAATACCAAGCAATCGAGCTTGCCCTCTTCTAACTGACGCACTAATTGATGCGTTTGCGCTTCATGTAAATAGAGTTCCAAATCAGGAAATCGAGCTTTGAGCTCAGGGATAATCTTCGGCAATAAATAAGGGCCTAGCGTCGGAATAAACCCAATGTGCATCGGGCCACTCATGGCCCCTCCCTGTTGACTGGCCATATCTTTGAAAACTTTAATTTCACTGAGAATACGTTTGGCTTGGTCAACAAGCTGTAGCCCAGAATCGGTAAATAATACCCGCCGACTACTACGCTCTAACAATACCGTACCAAGTTCATCTTCTAGCTTGCGAATTTGTCCACTAAGAGTCGGCTGACTGACAAAGCAGGATTCAGCGGCTTTACGAAAATGCTTGTGCTCAGCAAGAGCAACTAAGTATTCAAAATCTCGAATGTTCATCTTATTCCTAGATAAAAACCATCAATCATATCGAAAGCAACAGAAAAGGCGTCTCGTTATAGCGTCACTGCTGCAGTAAGAATATACCTATCAAAAACCATAACATTGAATACTGATGACTATCAAAGCTTTTATGTTTTGCCACTAATCTCACACTGATGGGTTAATACTTCTCGTGTTTCGCTTAACGCGATAACATACTTAAGCGCTGCACCTCATCCATTAAGGAGTCACCATGAAACTCACCAGTTGTCACTACTGTGATCAAGCATGGTTCTGGAAAAAAATCGGTCGTTGCCAACGCTGTATTGATTGGTTAACCGTACTATCTGTCGCTTGCTGGGGAGTCTGGTTTTGGTTATTTAGAAATGAGCCAACCGCCATCGCATCCATCGCCCTTCTCTTCGCAGGTTTCGCTTTTAATGGTTTGTTATTTTTACATTTATGGATGAAGTTTGTCGTACTGCCTTGGCGAGAGCGTCAAAAAAACTCGACTGATCACTCGCCCACAAAAAAGCCCTAAAACGAAAAGGAGTTTTAGGGCTCTCTTAGAGCGATCTAAGAAAAAGCAGTGGTACAGATATAGACTGTGCTTTTTCTGGTTGGTTCCACTTTACACGATCTTTTTTGATCTTTTCTTTTGCTTGGCTTCACCATAAAAGATCTCAACACTTATCGTTGATGGATAACAATCCGCTGGGCAAAATCCACTTCTAAGGCTACTTCATCACAAGCATGTTGCCGCGGGCACTGCTCACAATCTTTTAATACCTTTTCCGGCAATAACGTTTTCGAGGTTGGAATAAAGTTCAGTTTCATAAAGAACTCCGGAGAACGAGTCAGTACGAACACTTTATTAATCGCCATTTGCTGGGCTTTTTTCACTAAGTAATGGACAATCGCACGCCCTTGACCTTGACGCTGCCAGCCCGCTTCAACCCCAAGAGAACGAATTTCTGCTAATCCTGAATCGTAAACGTAGAGCGAGGCGCATCCCGTTATCTCACCATGATGTTCAGCCACAGCGAACGAACCAATATCGCGTACAATGTCGCTTCGTGAACGGGGTAAGTTCTCGCCCATGTTTGCCCAATAAGCAACCATGCCTTCTAAACGTTCAATATCGGTTAAGCGTGCCGGACGTACTTTGACCGCACTTGCATCCCGCTTCGCCAAACGTTTTTCGGCTTCTTCAACCGCATAAGCCACTTGTGACGGAGCGACGCCACCGAGTGCACTGCGTTTTTCTAAGCATGATTCGATGGTTAAAATGGCGTAAACATCATCTTCAATCACAGGAGAAAAGGCTTTTAACTCAGCCAAGGATAACTCTTCCAATGCGCAGCCTTTTTCGATAGCGCCAACTACCGCGACGCCAACAATATGGTGTGCTTCACGAAACGGAATACCTTTAGCCACTAAATAATCCGCCAGTTCAGTAGCATTAGCATACCCTTGTTTGGCCGCTTCTAAAGTCCGCTCAGTTTTCACTTTGATCCCGTCAAAACACAATGCTGCCATTTCCATACAATCATGCCAAGTATCAAGCGCGTCAAACAGCCCTTCTTTATCTTCTTGCATGTCTTTGTTGTAAGCCAAAGGCAAAGCTTTTACGGTCATCACCATCGCCGCTAATGACCCATAAACCCGACCAGTTTTACCGCGAATCAGTTCCAGAGCATCAGGATTTTTCTTCTGCGGCATTAATGAAGAGCCAGAGGTTACGGTATCTGCTAATTCAATAAATCCAGACTCACCGGAGTTATAGAAGATCATATCTTCGGCTAAACGCGATAAGTGAAGCATCGAAATCGATGCCACCGACATCAGTTCCATCACATGATCGCGATCCGACACCGAATCGAGTGAATTACGCGTAGCCCGGCGAAACCCAAGATCATAGGCCAACTGCTGACGATCAATAGGATAAGCGGTTCCAGCCAAAGCGCCAGAGCCGAGGGGACAAGTATCCAGCCGTTGTAGCGCATCTTGTAAACGTGAGTAGTCACGCTCAAACATCTCAACATATGCCAAACACCAATGAGCAAACGTGACGGGTTGAGCACGTTGCAAGTGCGTATAACCAGGCAGTACTGTCGCTTGATGTTGTTCAGCGACCGAAACCAACTGACTCTGCAATCTATCTAAGCCGAGCAGTAATTGCTGGCCTTGCTGACGACACCATAATTTTAAATCGGTGGCGACTTGATCATTACGTGAACGTCCGGTGTGCAGTTTCTTACCTAAATCGCCCACTTTACTGATTAACTGCTGTTCAACCCACGAGTGAATATCTTCCGCATCCGATGACAAGATCTGCTCAGGATCTTCCATTACCGCGAGCTTCAACTCATTTAATGCTAATTCTAATGCTTGTTGCTCTTGTTCTGTTAGTACGTTGACTGACCGTAACGCTTTCGACCAAGCAATCGAGCCGACAATATCTTGCTCAGCCAATCGGTAGTCAAAACGCAGGGAGTCGTTAAATTGTTTAAACCGGGTGTCTGCTGCTTGGGTAAATCTTCCGCCCCATAATGCCATTGCGTTTCTCCTACCTTTGACCTAAGGCGCATACGCCATAGGAAAACATCTTGTACTCGGGTTAAAAACAAGGATCGCCGAGCGATCCTTATGAGCTAATCTCTAACGATGGCCTCATTCAATCCAGTGAGGCTTATTTATTTTCGTTCAAGGCACGAATCCGACTCGCCAAAGAATACAAACGAATGAATCCACCAGCATGACTTTGATCGTACACTTCATCAGCCCCAAAGGTAGCAAACGCTTCTGAATACAAACTGTTCGCAGAACGCTTCTGAGTAGCGATCGCTTGCCCTTTGTAAAGCTTGATCACCACTTCACCATTAACCTGCTGAGCGAGCTGATCGGCAGCGGCAAATACTGCTTCACGTAGTGGGGTGAACCAACGGCCATCATACACCAGATGTGAGGCTTTAATGCCGAGCTCTTCACGAAACTCAAACGATGCCTTGTCTAACACCAGTTGCTCTACTGCACGTAGTGCTTCCATCATGATCGTGCCTCCCGGAGTTTCATAACAGCCGCGAGATTTCATCCCCACCAAACGGTTTTCAACAATGTCGATCCGACCAACACCATGTTTAGCCCCTTTTTCGTTCAAATAAACTAAGGCGTTATAAGGTGTCATCAGCTCACCGTCGACACCAACTACCTGACCCTTTTCTACTTGTAAAGTGACATACTCAGCGTCATTCGGTGCTTGTTCAGGATCAACGGTCCATACCCAGCAGTCCTCATTGGGTGCATTCCAAGTGCTCTCCAGTACACCACCTTCAGTGGAAATGTGCCACGCATTAGCATCACGTGAGTAAATTTTAGTTAACGATGCTGCACAAGGGATATTACGCTCAGCCAGATAGTCGAGGCACTCTTCACGGCTGACAATATCCCACTCTCGCCATGGGGCAATAACATGCAAATCTGGTGCAAGGGCAGCAAATGCACCTTCAAAACGTACTTGATCGTTGCCTTTACCAGTACAACCATGACACAGCGCATCAGCGCCTACTTTACGAGCGATCTCTACTTGTGCTTTAGCGATGATTGGGCGAGCCATTGAGGTGCCCAGCAGATATTTCCCTTCGTAATACGCGCCAGTTTTTAAGGTTGGGTAGATGTATTCAGCAACCATTTGTTCTTTTAAATCGACCACATAACACTCTGAAGCGCCTGAGGCTTTCGCTTTTGCTTCAATGCCTTGTAACTCTTCTTCTCCTTGGCCGACATCTGCAACAAAGGCAACCACTTCACAGGCATAGTTTTCTTTTAGCCACGGAATAATCACTGAAGTATCTAGACCACCAGAATAGGCAACTACTACTTTATTAACTTGAACTTTACTCATCGATGCTTTCTCCATTACCCAGTGCCCGCTTAGCGGTCTGCACTAAGGTCTATTGATTGTGTTTAGTGGTCATGCGCCACTCATTGCCTATTGTGATTTATTGCGGTAAAAATTGGGTTCCAATACTTTCACCAGCAAATAGTTTGTGCAGCTTTTCCGGATAGCGCCATGTGGCGACTTGAATCGGACGCCCCAAATCATTGGCGGCCTCTAGCGCGGCTTTGACTTTGACGATCATCCCATCGGTGATCACTTTACCAGCAATCAAACTGGTGGCTTGCTGAGCGTTCAAGCTCGGCAATAAGTGCCCTTTGCCATCCAATACCCCACTCACATCAGAGAGCAGAACTAACTCGGCATCGAGTGCACCGGCCACGGCGACCGCCGCCTGATCGGCATTGACATTCATCATTTGTCCGTTTGCAGTAAGCCCAATCGAACTGATGATCGGTAGCCCGCCAGCATTAAGAATGGCTTGTAACAGTTGTGAATCGCCCGGCAGAGCTTTACCCACCGCTCCCAGTTCAGGATCGAGTTCCTCGACTTGACATAAGCCGCCATCCGCTAAACATAAACCGATGGCATTCAAACCGTCTTTTATGGCTTGTCCTTGGAGCATTTTATTGGCCGTTCCCGCTAACGCTCCGGCAATAAAAGGAATTTGTTCATAAGGGGTAACGCGTAGCCCTTCTTTCTTTACCGTCGGCAGGTGTAATTTTGCCATCAACTCATCGACCAAATAGCCGCCACCATGAACAATGACAATTCGTCGCTGAGCTTGAGCTTGATACAGTGCGATAGCGCCAAACAATTTGCTTAGCGTGTCAGAACAAGACAGCGCTGCGCCGCCTAATTTAATCACCAATGGATTATGCTGTGTATCTGTCATATTTCACCCTTACGCTTGGTGCTTTACACCAAAGCCGTTAGCTCAGAAAAACCGTAATGAATATTTAAACATTGCATCGCTTGACTCGACGCCCCTTTTAGTAAGTTATCGATCGCTGAAACGACGATGATATGCTCACCTTGAACTCGCCATCCCAAATCACAAAACGGCGTAAATTCCACATCTTTAATCGATGGCAAACTGGATTTTAGCCTCACCGCAGGCTGATCAGCATAAGCCTGAGTAAACGCCTCATCGACTTGCTGCGCCGTAACACCGGCTGCCAACTTCATGGTTATTGTGGCTAAAATACCCCGTTTAAAATTGCCCAGATGCGGGGTGAAAATCACCTCACAGCCTAAATGGGTGGCAATTTCTGGTTGATGACGGTGAGTAAATACGCCATAAGGCTGCAGGCTAACTTCACAAAAACTGTTGGTTAGGGTCGCTTTTCGACCTGCCCCCGTCACGCCGCTGGTCGCGTTAATCACTGGCCATTGCTCAGTATCCAACAAATTTGCGTTAATCAACGGTTTAATAGCCAGTTGCGCCGCCGTCGGATAGCATCCTGCCACGGCAATCAGTGAACTATGCTGAATGGCTTCACGGTTCCATTCTGCTAAGCCATACACCGCCTTATCTAACCACTCACGGTGCTGGTGCTCAAAACCATAATAATTAGGATAAAAATCCTCACTTTTCACACGAAAGGCACCAGATAAATCAAAAACCTGACAATCTTGGGCGAGAAAAATCGGTGCCAGGTCGTGACTCACTTCATGAGCCGTCGCTAAAAACACCACATCGCACTGACTCGCAACAACAAGTGGGTCAACTAAAGGCTCAATCTCCATGTCAATCAGCCCAGCTAATTTACCATGCAGCTCAGCCATTGATTTTCCTGCATCGAGACTGTTGGCGGAAACATATAAACCTGCTAGTTTGAGTTGAGGGTGTTTTTCCACCATCAGCGCTAATTCAGCACCGGTATAGCCACTTGCACCAATAATTGCGGTTTTTAACATTAATACCCATCCCAAAGCGGAGTGAAAGCCAAGTTAAAACTGATTTTTAATTTATAAAAACGAGTCTTAATTGGTTTTTTATTCATAAAAAGTGATTTAATATGTGTTTTACATTTTCAGCGATACTCTGTCAATAGTAGGAGCAAAGATAATATGCAATTACCTAGTTTCTTGGAGGTCTATTCGGGCCTGATTTCCACGCCTTCCATCAGCTCCACTGACCCGACATGGGATCACGGCAACAGTGAGGTGATTGCAAAATTAGCCGAATGGTTTGAAGCACTCGGCTTTACCACTCAAGTCGAAGTGGTTGCGCCAGGAAAACATAATTTAATCGCCAAAAAAGGCGCGGGAGAAGGCGGACTACTCTTGGCTGGGCATAGTGATACGGTGCCTTTTGATCAAGGTCGCTGGAATTTTGAACCTCATGCTTTAACTCAAGCGAACGATCGTTTCTACGGCTTAGGCACCGCCGATATGAAGGGATTTTTTGCTTTCATTTATCAAGCAGTAAAAAATATCGATTGGAGTAAGCAAAATAAACCCCTGTATGTCTTAGCGACCTGTGATGAAGAGACGACCATGCTGGGTGCCAGACATTTTACGGCTAACGCACCTTTTCAACCCGATTACTGCATTATTGGTGAACCGACCAGCTTAGTGCCAGTTCGTGGACATAAAGGCCACGTCGCCAATGCGATTCGCGTTACAGGGCAGTCTGGTCATTCATCCAATCCTGCGCTGGGTGTTAATGCGATTGAGATTATGTACGAAGTCATGTTTGCCCTGATGCAACTGCGTGACCGACTGATTAAAGAGTATCATCACCCAGGCTTCGAGATTCCGAGTCCGACCCTCAATCTCGGCCATATTCATGGCGGCGATAGTCCGAACCGTATCTGTGGCTGTTGTGAGCTGCATTATGATGTCCGGCCTTTACCGGGAATTAGCTTAGATGGACTCGATAACCTACTGCGCGGCGCACTCAAAGACGTTCAAGACAAATGGCCAGGTCGAATTGCGATTGAAGCATTGCATGAACCTATCCCTGGTTACGAGTGTCAGCACGATCACCCGTTTATCCTTGGCGTGAGTGAACTGTGTGGACAACCCTCGCAAACGGTCAACTATTGCACTGAAGCTCCGTTTCTACAGCAGTTGTGTCCAACCTTAGTTCTCGGTCCCGGCTCTATCGATCAAGCGCATCAACCCGATGAATATTTATCCTTCGATTTTATCGAACCGACCGTAAATATTCTTTCTCAAGCCATCAATAAATACTGCTTTACTGAGTAATCCCATTTCCCCCGCGCCGCTCGTTGGATGGTGTTGATAGCGAGAGCGGCGCAACATCTCATCAAGGTTTTATATCGATGATGCCAGCATAAGCATGCTAATGGTTTCAATCAATTGTAAGAAAATTTCAACAAAATAAGTTATTTTGCCACCATTTTTCTAACAAAATGCAGCCTGACATAAATGAAATCTTTGTATGCTTTGTTTGACTCTACTAGACAAACTTCGCTAGATTGTGTAATTAAATAGATGACATTGGATGTAATTTTTTTACAAGGCAGGATGATAATGAATGAAAAATACGCCGCTCTAAAAAGTAACGTGAGCATGCTGGGTCGATTATTAGGGCAAACCATCCAAGCCGCTGACGGCGACGTTATTTTGGCAAAAGTCGAAACCATCCGACAACTTTCTAAATCAGCTCGAGCCGGCAACCAAGCCGATCGAGAAAAACTCATCGAAGAAATCAAACACCTCAATAATGATCAACTGACTCCGGTCGCGCGCGCCTTTAACCAATTTCTCAACTTAACCAATATCGCGGACCAATATCATACCATTTCTCGGCATAGCGAAGACCATCTTGGTGAAGCCAACGAGCTGCAAAGCTTATTCGCCAAATTGGCCGATAAAAAAATCAGCCAATTCGATGCAATCCAAGCCGTTCGTGATTTAAACATTGAATTAGTTCTCACCGCCCATCCGACGGAGATTACTCGTCGTACCATGATCAATAATTTGGTCAAAATTAACCAATGTTTATCGAATCTTGAGCTGAGCGATCTGTCTTCTAAAGAACGTCAAAAAACTGAACGTCGTTTAGAGCAATTAATTGCTCAAGGCTGGCACTCTGACGTCATTCGTAAACAACGTCCAACACCACTCGATGAAGCGAAATGGGGCTTTGCGGTGGTCGAAAACTCTCTCTGGCAAGCCGTTCCAGAATTTTTACGTGAGCTAAACGACAATATTAAAGCTAACCTTGGTGAAGGGTTACCGATTGACGCACGTCCCGTGCATTTTTCGTCTTGGATGGGTGGAGATCGCGACGGCAACCCCTTTGTGACCCATAGTGTCACACGTGAAGTTTTACTCCTCTCACGCTGGAAAGCCGCCGATTTATACTTAGCTGACATTAATGAATTGATCAGCGAATTATCAATGACCAAGTGTACCGATGCACTCCGCGCTTTAGCGGGTGAAGAAGAGCACGAACCTTATCGCGCGGTCCTCAAAGGTGTACGTCACTTATTGCAAGACACACTGGATATTCTCGACAGTAAGTTACATGGCCAAAAATTGGCGGTTAAAGCGCCTTTACGGACCGAAAGTCAGTTATGGGACCCCTTATACGCGTGCTATCAATCACTGCATGAATGTGGCATGGGGGTGATTGCCGATGGATCACTGCTTGATGCTCTGCGTCGAGTCAAAGCCTTTGGCGTCCATTTGGTTCGTCTCGATATTCGTCAAGAAAGTAGCCGCCACGCTGAGGCATTATCCGAACTGACACGCTATCTAGGGATTGGCGATTACAATCAATGGAGCGAACAAGACAAACTGGCTTTTTTAACCAATGAGCTGAGCTCTAAACGTCCGCTACTTCCGCTAGATTGGCAGCCGTCTGAATCGGTCAAAGAGGTCTTAGAAACGTGCAAAATCATTGCCGCCCAACCGCAAGATGCCTTTGGTGCTTATGTAATTTCTATGGCTCATACCGCCTCTGATGTCTTGGCTGTCCATCTATTATTAAAAGAGTCTGGCTGCCCTTACCGCATGAGTGTCTGCCCGTTGTTTGAAACGCTCGACGATCTCAATAATGCCGAAAGCGTGATTAAACAGCTACTCGCTATCGATCTCTATCGTGGCTTCATTCAAAACCAACAAATGGTGATGATTGGCTATTCTGATTCCGCAAAAGATGCAGGGGTGATGGCCGCCGGATGGGCTCAATATCGGGCCATGGAAGACTTGGTCAAGGTGTGTGAAGAAGAGAGCATTGATCTGACGTTATTCCACGGTCGTGGTGGCTCGATTGGTCGTGGTGGTGCGCCGGCTCATGCTGCGCTGTTATCACAACCACCGAAGAGTTTAAAAGCCGGATTGCGCGTCACCGAACAAGGGGAAATGATTCGTTTTAAACTTGGTTTACCCGAAGTTGCGATCAACAGCTTACATCTTTACGCCAGCGCTATTTTAGAAGCGAATCTATTACCACCACCAGAACCAAAGCAAGAGTGGCGCGACTTAATGGAAGTCCTCTCACAAGTCTCTTGTGAAGCGTATCGAGCGATTGTTCGTGGCGAACCGGATTTTGTCCCTTACTTCCGTCAAGCAACCCCTGAACTTGAGTTAGGTAAACTGCCGCTTGGCTCACGCCCAGCCAAACGTAATCCGCAAGGTGGTGTGGAGAGCCTACGAGCGATCCCTTGGATCTTCTCATGGAGTCAAAACCGTTTGGTACTCCCAGCGTGGCTCGGTGCTGGGGAAGCGATTCAATACTCGGTTGATAAAGGCCATCAAGCTCTGCTTGAGGAGATGTGTCGTGAGTGGCCATTCTTCTCCACTCGCTTAGGCATGTTAGAAATGGTATACACAAAATGTAACCTTGATGTCTCTCGTTACTATGACCAACGTTTGGTCGAGCCAGCATTACGTCCATTAGGCGATCGCTTACGAGACCAGCTCCAAAAAGACATCAAAGCGGTACTCAATGTTGAAAATAATGAGAACCTGATGCAAAGCGATCCGTGGGGTCATGAGTCGATTCGTCTGCGTAATATCTATGTTGAGCCATTGAACATGCTGCAGGCTGAGTTGTTGTATCGGACTCGTCAATCCACCGAGGCGGATCCCGAGTTAGAGGAAGCGTTAATGGTCACTATTGCTGGCATTGCAGCCGGAATGCGCAATACAGGTTAGTAAAACCAGAATAAAACTCTAGACAGAGACCAAAAGGCCATCTAAAGATGGCCTTTTCTATGCCTTTCCGCGATTATTGAGAAAATTATCAACTTTTTTATTCGAAAAACTGTTTTTATTCTACTTTATGCTTATTATTTAGATATAATGCTAAATCCTGTGATGCCCTAATAACTATTTCAAATCACAGTCCAATCAATACAACATCATAATCCTAGGTGATACAAGGCTTTTTAAGGTGACAGAGACAGCACTCGATGCTGCATGACTGATACCTCATATCCCAATGTACCGATAGAAGTACATAAGATGGTTCAGTCGATTACGAAGTTACTCACCATTTGGATTAAAGACATGTCATTACCACACGTTATTCTCACCGTTCTTAGTACTCGTGACGCTACTGGATACGATATCACTAAGGAATTTTCAGCCAGTATTGGCTATTTTTGGAAGGCAAGTCATCAACAAGTTTACCGTGAACTGAACAAAATGGGGCAGCAAGGGTTAGTGACTTGTGTACTAGAGCCTCAAGATGGCAAGCCTGATCGTAAAGTTTACTCAATAACAGAAGCCGGCCGCCGAGCTTTAGGCGAATGGTTTGACCAACCAACGGCACATCCAACCGTTAGAGACGAGTTCAGTGCGAAGCTCATGGCGTGCTCAGTACAATCTGCTGAACCTTATCGTCTCCAGTTAATTGGATTAATTGAGGAATCTCGTAAGCTTGTTACCCACTATCAAGACATCGAGTCTGCATACTATGCCAATCCTGCGATGATGGATAAACAGCAGCGTTTAGAACGCCTGACCTTACGCCGTAATTTACTTACCCGTCAAGCATGGATCGAATGGGCAGAAGAGACGCTCGCTGAACTCAATGCGATGGCTTGATTGACCCAACATGAAAAAGAGGATGCTGAGCATCCTCTTTTTTTGTTGGTTTACTTCCCTTCCTAACCGCCACTCGAAGTGGTCAGGGTAGCTAAGGTAGATAGCCGATCAAATACCATCACCACCAATAAAGGTTTGTGAGCGACCATTAAATTGCTGGTCCATATCTAATGAGGGCTTATCTGTTTTCGGACGACCAACAATACGCGCTGGCACTCCAGCAACGGTGGTATGAGGAGGTACCGGCTGCAATACCACTGAACACGAGCCAATTTTCGCGCCTTCACCGACTTCAATATTGCCCAGGATCTTGGCCCCCGCACCAATCATCACTCCTTCGCGAATTTTTGGATGACGATCACCACACTCTTTACCAGTACCACCTAGCGTCACATCTTGTAAAATGGAGACGTCATTTTCAACCACGGCGGTTTCACCAATCACAATCCCAGTTGCATGGTCAAGCATGATGCCACAGCCAATGGTTGCAGCAGGATGAATATCCACCTGACAAGCCACTGAAATTTGATTTTGTAGATAAGTCGCCAGTGCAATGCGCCCTTGCTTCCAAAGCCAGTTGGCGACGCGATACCCCTGTAGCGCATGATAACCTTTGAGATACAATAGCGGCATCGAGTACATCGATACGGCAGGATCGCGATTCACGGTCGCACAAATATCGCAGGCAGCAAACTCACTGATCGTCGGATCAGCGGCCAAAGCTTCCTCTACCACTTCACGCACCGCCATGGCCGGCATAGAAGCCGTATTGAGTTTATTGGCTAAAATATAGCTTAATGCTGCCGATAAACTGTCATGCTTAATGATCGTCGCGTGATAGAAACTCGCCAACATCGGCTCTTGCTCGGATTGTTCACGTGCTTCTTGGATGATGGTTTGCCAAACTTTTTTCTGTGCGCACTGCTTCATTTTATTTTGCCTTTCACTGAGTTAGCCTCATCACGCTCATCCTCCAGACGGGTCGCGATAGCACTATCCTTCCACAGTATCTATCAGGTATTGAAAATTCAACCGTTATCGATTACTGATCACATCAGCAGTCTCGATCATTGCTCAGCTTTTTTATCTCGTGCGAGCAAGTCTTGCGCAGCCAAACGGGCATCTTTACCTTGATATAAGACCTGATAAATTTGCTCAACAATCGGCATTTCAACCCCCATACGCGCAGCTAATAACGACACTTCCTTGGTGTTACGATAACCTTCAACCACTTGTCCAATCTCTTGCTGAGCAGCATCCACCGCTTTACCTTGACCCAACGCTAAACCAAAACGACGATTACGAGACTGGTTATCGGTGCACGTTAATACTAAGTCGCCTAATCCTGCCATGCCCATAAAGGTTTCTGGCTGTGCTCCTAAGGCAGCGCCAAGACGAGACATCTCCGCTAAACCTCGAGTAATTAACGCCGTACGTGCATTAGCACCAAAACCAATCCCATCGGACATGCCTGCACCAATCGCAATCACGTTTTTCACTGCACCGCCCAGTTGCATGCCGATAAAATCATGGTTGGCATACACTCGAAAGGTTTTGTTGCAATGGATTTTTTCCTGCAAGTCGGCAACAAACTGAGCATCAGGCGAAGCCACCGCTATTGCCGTTGGCATACCCATAGCAAGCTCTTTTGCAAAGGTAGGGCCAGACAGTACCGCTAATGGCACACGACTGCCGAGAATGTCGAGGGCGACGTCTTGCAATAAACGTCCCGTTTCAGGTTCAAGACCTTTGGTTGCCCAGCAAAGACGACTGTCTTGACGCAGATGAGGTTGTAAGCTGCGTAATACTACCCCGAAGACATGGCTCGGAACGACAACCAGTAAATCTTGGCTGGCCTGCACCGCTTTCGACAAATCAGATTCAATAATTAAACTGTCTGGAAAGGCAATCCCGGGAAGAAACTCTTGGTTGGCACGATCAGACTGTAAACGAGCCATATGCTGAGGATCATGCCCCCATAGCACAATATTTGCTCCATTACGTGCTAGCGAAATAGCCAGAGAAGTACCGTAAGAACCAGCACCAATCACGGTCATGGTTATCGGTTTGGTACTGACATGCTGTGCTTTCGAATCGGTCATTTTTTTACCTAATGAA
This sequence comes from Vibrio sp. 2017_1457_13, assembly GCF_030851525.1. NCBI lineage: Bacteria > Pseudomonadati > Pseudomonadota > Gammaproteobacteria > Vibrionales > Vibrionaceae > Vibrio > Vibrio sp. 2017_1457_13. Next base: position 114,622 of record NZ_VHTA01000008.1, on the reverse strand, counting down.
TAGCGAATGAATGAATGGGTAACCTGAACGGCTCGTAACCGCTTATTAGATCGAGACTAAAAACAAAAATGCACATCGCTTAGCTCAATGAGCGGCTCTGTGCATTTTTCTACCTATTCCTAAGCGAGGTCAAGCAGTAAGGAATATAGACAGCCATTAAATCAAATTAAGCTTGCGCAGTTTCACCGGCAGCTTGCTGTTGTAGGTAGTTCATAAATAGAGCGTCGAAGTTGACTGGCGCTAGGTTTAACTGCGGGAAAGTACCTTTAACTACTAAGCTCGAAATAGTTTCACGCGCATAAGGGAAAAGAATATTTGGGCAGAATGCACCCAAACAATGAGCCAGTTGGCCCGCTTCCATTTGCTCTGCAGTAAAAATACCCGCTTGCTGAACTTCACACAGGAAGGCCGTTTCTTCAGCATTTTTTACCGTTACTGTCAAACGAAGCACGACTTCATAGACACCCTCACCCAACTCACGACTTTGCGTGTCTAGATCCAATTTAACATCTGGATTCCACTCTTTTTGAAACATCGTCGGAGAGTTTGGTGCTTCAAATGAAACGTCTTTGAGGAAGATACGTTGAATTGCGAAATTTTGTTGTGGTGCTTCTTGTTGTGCGGCTTCAGCCATGATTAAAATCCTTAATATCAAAAATAGTGGTCAGTCAACTGTCTTGAGACTAAACGAGTACCGATAAATCATCCAGAGGGCGTTGCCAATCAATGGCAACGATCACAACTCGAATCATTCAGCGCAGCTTGTGGCAAGCAACATTACTCAAAACGACACAGCAACGATTACTTTTTGCCACGAACCAAAGGTAACTTCGCTTCACTCCACGTTACTAAACCATTTTTAAGCAGACTGACATTTTCAAATCCTGCTTTGGCTAGATGTGTCGCGGCTTCACGAGAGTTATGGCCTGTTTTACATACGACTATGATGGGGTCAGCTTTATGTTTTTCAATAGCAGGGAAGTTACCCGCTTTGATCTCAGATGGTAAAATGTGAACTGCGTCAGTAATATGTCCCTGCTTATATTCATCTTTAGTACGAATATCAACCACAATCCCATTTTCACGGTTCATTAAATGGGTCACCTGAGCGGCACCGATCTCTTTATAGACGGCGGTGGAAGATTTATAAATATTTAAGATCAACGCGATAAACACCCCTACCCATGCGAGGGAGAGGATCATGTTCTGTTGAAAAAAGTCAATGTACTCTTGCATATCCTGTGCTCTTACAGTGGAAATTCAAAACAGTGATGGAGTATAACGGGCTTGCCAGCTTGACGCGAGTGCTAAGCGCGAGGAAAAGGAAAAGCCGTGACCTTATCGATGTGATCTTCATCCAGTGCCAACATGATCAAACGATCAATCCCTAACGCGACACCAGCGCAAGCAGGCAATCCCGCAGCCAAAGCCGCCAATAAATGCTCATCGATCGGCTGCGCAACAAGCCCCATCGCCACTCTTTTTTGGTTATCTTGTTCAAAGCGTTTGCGCTGCTCAGCCGCATCGTCTAATTCATGGAAACCATTCGCCAATTCGATGCCTTTAAAGTACACCTCAAAGCGATCCGCCACTCGTGGATCGTTTCGGTTTACCTTGGCTAATGCGGCTTGAGAAGCCGGAAAATCGTACACAAACACAGGTTTATGTTGCCCGATATGAGCTTCAACCCCAATGCTGAACAGCAATTGCAACAAAGTATCACGATCTTGCTCAGGCTCAGCGATATCACTGAGACCTAATTGAGCAGCCACCTGCTTAAGCTCGACGAGGCTAGCCTCAAGCGGACAAACGTTTAATACCTGCAAAAAAGCATCTTGATAAGTGATTCTCTCCGCGGTATCGGTAGAAAGTATCATCTGCAGTAAAGCATCCACCTCATCCATCAAATCATGATGATCAAAACCGACTCGATACCATTCGAGTAAGGTGAACTCGGGATTATGATAACGACCATTTTCTTCATTACGAAATGCTTTGTTGATTTGATAAATAGAGCCACTACCTGCCGCCAGTAAGCGTTTCATATGAAATTCAGGACTGGTCATCAGATACAAGGTTTTTCCTGCGGCATAATCCGGCCCAACAAATTGAGTTTGAAAGGTTTGCAGATGGATGTCAGTTACCGTCGCCTGACTCATGGCTGGAGTATCTACCTCTAGTACCTCACGCTCAGCAAAAAATTGGCGGATATTCTGTAATAAACGGGCACGCTGCTGTAATTGGGCAATTGATGCACTCGGCATCCACTGTGGCTGACTCATAAAAAATATCTGTTATTGAACAAAGAGCATCATTTTACTCTGAGAAACCAAAAAACCAAATAAACCACAGCACACACTCTGTACGTGATCGTTATCACACAAAGCACATTAAGTATGCTTGTACTTGCACTACCGAAGCAAAAACCCAACAGAATCAATTTTTTCTTCGCTCTGCTCTTCTACACTAGAGCCAGCACTTGAGTTCAAGTGTTGAGTAGCGAGAGCGGATCAAGAATCTTTCTAGCCGCATCACGCGCCACATAATAATCAGAGGCGATAACCAAGCCTCACAATACACTACACTGGAGGATAACTGTGCAAACGATTACCACAGATATCGCAGTCATCGGCGCTGGTGGCGCTGGTCTTCGTACTGCTATTGCAGCGGCTGAAGCTAACCCAAATTTAGAAGTTGCACTAATTTCTAAAGTTTACCCTATGCGTTCCCATACCGTTGCCGCTGAAGGTGGCTCCGCAGCAGTTATCAAGGAAGAAGACAGCCTAGACAATCACTTTAACGATACCGTTGGTGGTGGTGATTGGCTGTGTGAACAGGATGTTGTCGAATATTTCGTTGCTAATGCAACCCGTGAAATGATCCAAATGGAGCAATGGGGTTGTCCTTGGAGTCGTAAAGACAATGGGGAAGTCAACGTTCGTCGTTTTGGAGGCATGAAAGTCGAACGGACTTGGTTTGCCGCCGACAAAACCGGCTTTCATATGCTGCATACTCTCTTCCAAACTTCAATTAAATACCCACAAATCAAGCGTTTTGACGAATACTTTGTGGTCGATTTATTAGTCGTTGATGGTGAAGTGCAAGGCCTGATTGCCATTCATATGGCAGAAGGTGAGCTGGTCATTATTAAAGCAAAATCGGTAGTGCTCGCTACTGGCGGTGCTGGGCGTGTCTACCATTGCAATACCAACGGCGGTATTGTAACGGGTGATGGTATGGCGATGGCGTATCGTCATGGTGTGCCACTGCGTGATATGGAATTTGTCCAGTATCACCCAACCGGACTACCAGGTACCGGTATTTTAATGACCGAAGGCTGCCGAGGAGAAGGCGGTATCATCGTCAATAAACATGGTTACCGTTATTTACAAGATTACGGCATGGGCCCAGAAACCCCAGTTGGTCAGCCGAAAAATAAATACATGGAACTTGGACCACGTGACAAAGTGTCACAAGCTTTCTGGCACGAACAGCAAAAAGGCAACACCATTAAACATCCATTAGGTGATGTTGTCCTACTTGATTTGCGTCATCTTGGTGAAGAATATCTGCAAGAACGTTTACCGTTTATTTGCGAACTATCAAAAGCCTACGTTAACGTTGACCCAGCGAAAGAGCCTATTCCTATTCGTCCAACGGTCCATTACACCATGGGTGGTATCGAAACCAATGGTCAGTGTGAAACTCGCATTAAAGGCTTATTTGCGGTGGGTGAATGTGCCTCCGTTGGTCTACACGGGGCCAACCGTTTAGGCTCTAACTCATTAGCTGAATTTGTTGTCTTTGGCCGCGTCGCTGGTGAACATGCCGTGCAACGGGCGGAAAGCTTTAAAGGCTGGAACGACTCGGCGATTAACGAGCAAGTCAAGGCCGTTGAAGCACGGATTCAAGCATTGATGAATCAAGAGGGCGATGAAAACTGGGCGACGATCCGTACCGAAATGGGTCATACCATGGAAGCGGGTTGTGGAATCTATCGCCAAGAAGATCTGATGCAAACCACCATCGATAAGTTAGCTGAACTGAAAGAGCGTTATAAGCGCATCAGCATCAAAGATAAAGGTAAAGTCTTTAATACCGATCTACTGTATGCGATTGAAGTCGGTTATGGCTTAGAGGTGGCGCAAGCCATGGCACACTCAGCGATGCTACGTAAAGAATCGCGTGGTGCTCACCAGCGTCTTGATGAAGGCTGCACTGAACGTGATGATGTCAACTTCCTGAAACACTCATTGGCCTTTTATCAACCGGATAGCGCACCAAAGATTGATTACAGCGATGTAAAAATCACTAAGTCTCAACCTAAAGCGCGCCTCTACGGTGAAGCCGCTGATCAAGCCGCAGCCGCAGAAAAAGCCGCCGAGCAACGCGCAGAGGAGCAAAAATAATGGCCGCAGACCGTATTCAAAAAGTCGATATTTTACGTTACGACCCAGAGCAAGATGCAAAGCCTCATTTACAGGCGTTTGAGATACCGTTTGATGACACGATGTCGGTCCTCGATGCCCTCGGTTACATCAAAGATAATGTCGATAAAGATCTCGCCTATCGCTGGTCTTGTCGGATGGCGATTTGTGGCTCTTGCGGCATCATGGTCAATGGTGTGCCTAAGTTAGCCTGTAAAAGCTTCCTGCGTGACTATCCAAATGGTGTCAAGATTGAACCGCTCGCTAACTTCGCGATTGAGAAAGATTTAATCGTCGATATGACGCCGTTTATCGAACGACTAGAAGCGATTAAACCGTACATCATTGGCAATGATCGCACCCCTGAAGATGGTGCGAACTTACAAACGCCAGAGCAGATGGCTCGCTATAAGCAGTTTGCAGGCTGCATCAACTGTGGTCTGTGTTATGCCGCTTGCCCTCAATTTGGACTTAACTCTGAGTTTATCGGCCCGGCAGCACTGACCTTGGCGCACCGTTATAATTTGGATAGCCGAGATAACGGTAAAGCCGAGCGCATGAAACTGATCAACGGTGATAACGGCGCTTGGGGCTGTACTTTCGTTGGCTACTGCTCAGAAGTCTGCCCAAAACATGTTGATCCGGCTGCAGCCGTTAACCAAGGCAAAATCGAGTCCTCCATGGATTTTGTGATTGCCATGTTGAAACCTGACGGTTCACCTAAAAAAGTGGAGGCATAGAATGAGTAATCGTAAACCTTACGTTCGTGAAATGACCCGTACGTGGTGGAAGGATGATCCTTTCTATCGTCTTTATATGGTACGCGAAGCAACCGTACTGCCACTCATTCTATTCACGCTATTTTTGACTATCGGGCTGGGATCTTTAGTCAAAGGTCCCGAGGCTTGGCAGAGTTGGTTAGCGTTTATGGCGAATCCACTGGTTGTAGCGATTAACATCGTTGCTCTAGCGGGGAGCTTATTTCATGCACACACCTTTTTTGGCATGATGCCGCAAGTTATGCCGATTCGCATTAAAGGTAAGTTGCTGGATAAAAAGATCATTGTCTTAACTCAGTGGGCGGCAGTGGCTGTCATTTCACTGATCGTTCTCATTGTGGTGTAAGGAGCTTATTGTGGTGAATACCAATCCAAAACGTTCAGACGAACCCATCTGGTGGAGCCTATTTGGTGCTGGTGGTACTTGGTTTGCGATGATTACTCCGGTCACGGTACTCGTGCTTGGGATCATGGTTCCACTGGGTATGATTGATGCGCAAGCCATGAGTTATGAGCGAGTCACTGCTTTCGCGACCAGCATTATTGGTGCTTTATTTATTATAGGTACCCTTGCTTTGCCGATGTGGCATGCCATGCACCGTCTACATCATGGTATGCACGATCTGAAATTTCACACTGGCTTGGCGGGAAAAATTGCTTGTTACGCATTTGCGGCGCTGATTTCTGTGTTAGCCGTTGTGTTTATTTTTCTAATCTAGTTACGCAAGCTGATTTAACCATTCAACCTTCCATCGATGCTCACCCCTGATGGAAGGACACTAAACGTAAGAGCCAGCGCATTGCGCTGGCTCTTTTATCTCTATTTGATGAGATATGCCCAAACGAGTTGAAGATGCAGGTAGGCGGCAAGTGAGTAAATCCCCATGAGCATAGGCAAACTATGTGATTGAGGTGAACAAACGTAGCCAATACCGCTGCAGCTTCAAGTAGGAAGGGGATAGAAGCTTATTTCACGCGTCCAACATACTCGCCACTGCGGGTATCGACTTTAATCACTTCACCAATAGCGATAAATAAAGGTACGCGAACCACAGCGCCAGTAGCTAAAGTCGCAGGTTTGCCACCAGTACCTTGCGTATCGCCTTTTAGGCCAGGATCGGTTTCGGTGACTTCTAATTCAACGAAGTTTGGTGGCGTGACCGAGATTGGGTTACCATTCCATAATGTCAAAGTGCAACTGGTGTTTTCAACCAACCATTTCGCGCTATCACCGACTGATTTTACATCCGCGGCAATTTGCTCAAACGTTTCGTTGTTCATAAAATGATAGAATTCACCATCGCTGTACAAGTAATCCAGATCGATATCGATCACATCAGCCACTTCGGCAGAATCACCTGACTTGAAGGTTTTCTCTAACACTTTACCAGAAAGCAATTTACGGATACGTACACGGTTAAATGCTTGACCTTTACCTGGCTTCACATACTCGTTTTCGAGAATGACACAAGGCTCATTATCAAGCATAATTTTCAGACCGCCTTTAAATTCGTTCGTGCTAACAGTAGCCATTTTTTCCTCTTACCTTCTTCGAGTTAAATTCAATGCCAAATATAATAACCCGAAAACACCAATCTGTTGAGCAAAACTGGCTGCAACAGCTAGCGAATGGGATCTCCGATCCCGAGCAGTTACTCACACAGTTAGCCATCGATCCATCGCCTTGGCAATCTGGCTTTAAAGCCAGAGCGCTTTTTGCGCAGCGAGTACCCCAGAGTTTTGTTGAGCGGATGGAAAAAGGTAATCCTCACGATCCCCTTTTGCGCCAAGTGCTACCATTGAGTGACGAATTTATTATTCACCCTGGCTACTCGACGGATCCACTCGAAGAACAAAATAACTCGACGCCGGGGTTATTGCATAAATACCGTAATCGCTGCTTACTGATCGTCAAAGGTGGCTGCGCGATCAATTGTCGCTACTGTTTTCGACGCCATTTCCCTTATCAAGATAATAAAGGCAATAAATTGGTGTGGCAGCAAAGCCTCGACTACATCGCCCAACATCGACAGCTCAATGAAGTAATCCTTTCCGGTGGCGATCCACTCATGGCAAAAGATCATGAGCTGAGCTGGCTCATCGAACAGATTGCCGCTATCCCACACATTAAGCGATTACGGATTCATTCTCGCTTACCCGTGGTGATCCCCGCTCGCATTACCGATGAACTAGTAAGCTTATGCGCCGAAACTCGTTTGCAGGTGATCCTCGTAACCCATATTAATCACGCTAATGAAATTAATGCTGAACTGAGCCAACAACTGGCTCGCTTAAGGGCCGAAAAAGTAACGCTACTCAATCAAAGCGTGCTCTTAAAAGGCGTCAACGATTCAGTACCGGCACAAGTCGCATTAAGTGAAGCATTATTTGATGCTGGAGTTTTGCCCTATTACTTGCATGTACTAGATAAAGTGCAAGGCGCGGCGCATTTTTATGTTAGTGATGAGCAAGCTAGAGCGATTATCGCAGGGCTGATCGAGCAAGTGTCTGGTTACTTAGTTCCCAAGTTAACCAGAGAAATTGGTGGACGACCGAGCAAAACGCCCTTAGATCTCCACCTCGAATGATTCGCTAACTCTATCGGTCATCATACCACCGTCAAACGTTACCACTGAGGTGATTGTGGTCGATGATGATAAAAAGAGTATAAACATTTTTTATCAAAACCAATAAAGTCTATGATTTAACTAATCAAACAAGATCACGCATACTGACGCCTTTGTCGCGCGCTCACATTTGGAGACAACATGTTCACTTTAGACACCCTACTTGATCTAGGGCCGTTCAGCTGGTATGCACTGTTTTGTTGTGCGGTTAATGGATTGCTGGTCGGTATTGAGCGACAAACTCGTGGCAAACCCGTTGGGATTAGAACCTCGATTTTGATCATCTCCGGAACCTATTTTTTTATGGCGATGGCAGTGTCTTTGTCGCCGAATACCTTAGATCAAGCGCGCGTACTAGGACAAATTATTACTGGGGTGGGTTTTTTAGGGGCCGGCGTAATGATGACTCAAGACGGTAAAATTCATGGCGTAACCTCTGCCGCGGTAATTTGGGTGCTCGCAGCACTCGGTTTAATGATCGGCTTAGGCTATTGGGTACAATCGGTGGTGATTACCCTGCTGGTTTTGTTAGTGCTCTATGGTGTTGATAAAGTGGAGAATACTTTTCAAAGTTTACGCCGTGGTGTTCATCAACGATTTCGTGGCCGTTAATTGCATCATTTCACTCTCGATAAATATAAAAAAACCGGAGTTTTCACTCCGGTTTTTTACTAATTAGCGCATTAGGCTAGCATCACATCATGCCGCCCATACCACCCATGCCGCCCATATCAGGCATTGCTGGGCCATCTTTCTTTGGTAGCTCAGTCACCATTGCTTCCGTAGTGATCATCAGACCTGCAACTGAAGCAGCGAATTGTAGTGCACTACGAGTAACTTTAGTTGGATCCAAGATACCCATCTCGATCATATCGCCATATTCACCCGTTGCAGCGTTGTAACCGTAGTTACCTTCACCAGCACGAACATTATTAGCAACCACCGAATCTTCTTCGCCAGCATTTTTAACGATTTGACGAATAGGGGCTTCCATTGCACGAAGCGCAAGGCGGATACCGACGGTTTGATCTTCATTGTCACCTTCAAGGCCCGCTACTTTAGCGGCAGCACGAATTAGTGCAACACCACCACCCGCAACAACACCTTCTTCAACCGCAGCGCGAGTCGCGTGTAGCGCATCTTCTACGCGGTCTTTCTTCTCTTTCATTTCAACTTCAGTGGTTGCGCCGACTTTGATTACTGCTACACCGCCAGCCAATTTAGCAACGCGCTCTTGCAGTTTCTCTTTGTCGTAATCTGATGTTGCATCTTCAATTTGTTGACGAATTTGCACTACGCGGCCTTTGATAGCTCCTTCTTCACCAGCACCATCAATAATGGTGGTGTTTTCTTTGGTGATAGAAATACGTTTTGCTTGGCCAAGATCTTCCAGCGTCACTTTTTCAAGTTCAAGACCAATCTCTTCAGAGATAACGGTACCACCAGTTAGAATAGCAATGTCTTGTAGCATTGATTTACGACGGTCACCAAAACCAGGCGCTTTAACCGCAGCAACTTTAACGATACCACGCATATTGTTAACAACGAGAGTGGCTAACGCTTCGCCTTCGACATCTTCCGCAACAATCAGTAATGGACGAGACGCTTTGGCGACGCCTTCAAGCGCAGGCAGTAATTCACGGATGTTAGAAATTTTCTTATCAACCAACAGAATGAATGGGTTGTCTAAGTCAACGCTACCCGCTTCTTGGTTGTTAATGAAGTAAGGAGATAGGTAACCGCGATCAAATTGCATACCTTCCACAACATCAAGCTCATCTTGTAGACCTTGACCTTCTTCAACCGTAATAACGCCATCACGGCCAACTTTTTCCATTGCTTCAGCAATGATATTACCCACGCTTGAATCAGAGTTTGCAGAAATAGTACCCACTTGAGCGATGGCTTTGGTGTCTGCACATGGTGCTGATAGGTTTTTCAACGCTTCAACGGCAGCAACAACGGCTTTATCAATACCGCGTTTCAAATCCATTGGATTCATACCCGCAGCGACAGCTTTCAAGCCTTCAGTAATGATCGCTTGTGCTAATACGGTTGCGGTTGTCGTACCGTCACCAGAAGCATCATTGGCTTGTGAAGCGACTTCTTTTAGCATTTGTGCGCCCATGTTCTGGAATTTGTCTTCCAGTTCAATTTCACGCGCAACGGACACACCATCTTTAGTGATAACTGGAGCACCAAACGATTTGTCTAATACTACGTTACGACCTTTAGGGCCAAGAGTCACTTTTACCGCGTCAGCGAGAACATTAACGCCTTCAAGCATTTTAATGCGTGCATCGTTACCAAATTTAACGTCTTTAGCAGCCATGTTTCATTTCCTTTTCTTAATTCTGTTTTAATCAATCGTTTTTGAATCAGAGCAAAAATTACTCAATGCTTACTCTTACTCGACAATCGCCATGATGTCGTTTTCAGATAGAATCAACACTTCTTTGCCATCGATCTTTTCTGTTTTGGTACCGTAACCTTCAGAGAAGATAACAGTATCACCCACTTTTACATCCAGCGCTTGAACCGAACCATTCTCAAGGATACGGCCTTTACCCACAGCTAATACTTTGCCACGAGTGGATTTTTCTGCCGCTGAGCCCGTTAGAACAATGCCACCAGCAGACTTAGATTCAACTTCTTGGCGTTCAACGATAACTCGGTCGTGTAATGGACGAATGTTCATCGGTCGTCTCTCCTGATTTTATTTTCTATGAGGTTAATGAAAAGGCTGATTACTCAGCTTGTGACTGTTATGTGGGGGAGAAAGCCAACAATCCCAAGGGGGAAGAATAAAAAAAACGTGATTTAGTTAACAAATTTATCGAGAAAAGATTCAACGCCCAAGGAAACGATCGATCAACAACGATCCATAGGATCAAGAATTGCAGACTCAACGGTCATCCAGCGCGACGTTCAGTGAGGATTCTATTCTCAGGTGATTGTAAATCCTTTGCTTTATTAAGAGGCTTATCCATAATAGACAGAGTAATTAAAGAGGAAAACCATGAAGACCATCGAGCGGATTTTACACACCATCAAACGAGAAGGTGCTGTCACAGCAAAACAAGTGGCAAATGATCTGCACATTACCACCATGGGCGCTCGACAGCATTTACAAAGCTTAGAAGATGAGGGGATCCTGATTTTCTATGATGTCAAAGTCAAAGTCGGTCGCCCAACTCGTCATTGGTCGCTAACCAAAAAAGGACATGATCAGTTTGCGGACCGACATGGTGAGCTAACGATTCAAATGATCGACGCGGTTGAGCATCTATTTGGTCAAGATGGCTTAGCCAAAGTCACCGCTGAACGAGAAGCGCATACACTGCAACATTACCAACAAGCATTAATAGCCTGTAATGATTTAGCAACTAAATTACATACCTTAGTCAAATTGCGTGAGCAAGAAGGCTATATGGCTGAACTAGAACGTACAGAATGGGGCTATTTATTGATTGAAAATCACTGCCCTATCTGTCGAGCGGCTAAACGCTGCCCCGCTCTCTGCGTCTCCGAACTCAATGTGTTTAAGCAGCTACTTGGCACAGAGTGTCATATCGAACGTAGCGAGCACATTATTGAAGGCCAGCACCGCTGCGCTTATCGTATCCAACCTTTCTCAGCACATCCTTGAGCGCCGTAGCCTATTTTCTGTTTCAATAATGAGAATGGCGTGATTCTCTTCTCATTATTTTGATCTGTTATCTATACTGATCATTAAGTCATTAGGAGGCATGGCCTGTAACAAGTAAACACGTGGTGAGCTTCAACCAACCAACAAGTTCAGCAACGCTATTTGCTTTCGGGTCATCTCTTCATCCGCCATGATTTACCTTATGGCATGGTACTCATAGAAGATAAGGTGCACTCAATGTCTCGATCACCCAGTCCTATCCAAGTTCTCCCCTCTTTTGATGAGTTAGTATTGCTAGCAGAGCAAAATCCTGAAGCGTTTAGCTCGTTGAAACAATCGCTCTGTGATGAATTGATTGATTCTGCTTCCGTTATCATGCAAGAGCGATTACGCGCCCAGCAAAACCATATTGATCGCATACTGAGCCGCTGTAAAAATCCTCACCATGCAAATGTCAAACTGATGCAGGAACTGAGTGTACAAATGATCAAGTTTCGAGGTGCTTTAGAAGGAGATAGCCAACCAACCACCTCGGCACAAATTATCCCTTTTCAAGCTCGCCACGATGATTGGCGCTAGGAATTCGTTGTATGGGGGGATTTGCCAAAACGATTATCGGTCACTTTACCCGCAAGAAAACCACATTCGACTAAAATCCAACTTCCGCAGCCTAATGCAAGTAACGCAAGGGCGGTTTCCCACCAATTGGGAGTGGTCGCCATCGTCGTTTCCCCAACAGGCATACCCATTCGCCCGACCAACAACGGTAAATTCAATAACAACCACCAACTCGACTTATCGCGATCATGCCAGCGCTTAGCGGTTACCGCTAAATCTGGCAATAAGAGCCCAAGCAGTAATAATGGCCAAAGATAGGCCGCAAAGCTCGGCAACCAGCGACTCACTGTTAACATGAAAACAATAATGGTCAAATAATAACCGAGATTCCATAACCAATAGGTTTGGCGACCAATCCGGCCATGGAAAGAAAACAACAATTGGGTTAATGGCATTACTTACTCACTCAATAAATAATTTTCTGAAAACTATCTTTGTCCATATCACGCACATTGATCGTTAATGAATGAACCTGACTCGCTTGCTCAGCGAGTACGGCCATTAACTGGCGAGAAAGCTCACGTTTTTGTTGGCCACTGCGTCCATCGAGTAATTCAAAGCTGAGATGGATAAAGTCGACACTATCGCCCTGTTCACCAATCAACCAATGATGACAACGCAAAGTGCGAGATTTGATCGAGGCGGTTTCAAATAACCCACTGTCTATCGCTACTTGATGTAAATCTTCCAGTAATCCTTGGATGTTGACTCGTTCCTCAACAGAATTTGAATACTCTAAGACTAAATTTGGCATGAAAACTCCCTGTCTATCACTCTCGATGATTCATTTGCCACGATAGCAAAAATGATTCCCCTTAATATCACTCTCGTCAGCTTAACGCACTATGGGCAAGACAGAAAAGAGGATCCAAGAAAGTCATGACCCTAATCATGATCTATGCGCTTTTATCTGTTATATTCTTTGCCAGTCGTTCTTTTTTTATCAATTAAATTGGAGATATTCCTATGCGTCGTCCTGTTGTGATGGGTAACTGGAAACTTAACGGTAGCAAAACTATGGTGACTGAGCTACTGAATGGCCTGAATGCTGAGCTAGAAGGTGTAAACGGTGTTGATGTGGCTGTCGCTCCACCAGCGCTATACCTCGATCTTGCTGAGCGTTTAATCAAACAAGGTGGCAACAAAATCATTCTTGGTGCACAAAATACTGACCTAAATAACAGCGGTGCTTTTACCGGTGATATGTCTCCAGCGATGTTAAAAGACTTCGGCGCCACTCACATCATCATTGGTCACTCTGAGCGTCGTCAATACCATCATGAATCTGACGAATTTGTCGCTAAGAAATTTGCATTCTTAAAAGAGAACGGTCTAACACCAGTGTTCTGTATCGGTGAATCAGAAGCACAAAATGAAGCAGGCGAAACCGAAGCGGTTTGTGCGCGCCAAATTGATGCCGTGATCAATGCTTACGGCGTAGAAGCACTAAACGATGCGATCATCGCTTATGAACCCATCTGGGCAATCGGTACTGGTAAAGCAGCAACAGCGGATGACGCACAGCGTATCCATGCTTCTATTCGTGCTCACATCGCCGCGAAAAGCCCTGCCGTTGCCGAGCAGGTGATCATTCAATACGGTGGCTCAGTGAAAGCAGAAAATGCAGAAGCTTACTTCTCACAACCAGACATTGATGGCGCTTTAGTTGGCGGTGCGGCACTGGATGCGAAGAGCTTTGCTGCAATCGCGAAAGCAGCCGCTAAAATGAAAAATGCTTAATCATTATCAATAAGTTATCTCAAGGCCAGCCATGCTGGCCTTATTTTTATCGCCAAGTTCATCGCTAGTACCCGATCCTGATATAGAGTATCCTAGCTCCTCTTGCACTTTCTATTCGCTGATTCACCATGCACGATAAACACGGCTTGTTGTCCGCCCCTATCCCCCAAGTACTGCGCCAAATGACGCTGCCAATGACGGTAGGGATGATCGCTATCTTACTGTTTAACTTAGTCGATACCTTTTTTATTTCGTTGCTCGGTACTCAAGCACTAGCCGCCATCAGCTACACCTTTCCGGTCACCTTCGCCGTCAACTGTATCACCATGGGGATTGGCGTTGGACTCTCTACCTGTATTGGCCGTTTATTAGGTCAAGGAGAAACCAAGCAAGCGGCGCGCCTGACTAGTCATGGTTTGTTATTGGCCGTGGTCCTGGTACTGTGCGCCTCCTTCATCGGTGTTCTTACTATCGACCCACTATTTCGTTTACTCGGCGCACAAGCTGAACTGCTCCCCCTGATTAACCAGTATATGCAAATTTGGTATCTGACCATTCCTTTACTGGTGATCCCCATGGCGGGCAATAGCGCCATTCGCGCTACCGGAGACACTAAAACTCCCGCCAAAATCATGTTATTGGCGGGAGTCATCAATGGCGTACTCGATCCATTATTGATTTTTGGCTATGGCCCCTTTCCAGAATTAGGCATACAAGGGGCAGCTATTGCCAGCGCCTGCTCTTGGCTCGGCGCGCTAATCGGCTCACTGTATATTTTGGCTCGACGTGACAAGCTGCTTGCTCGAGCTAATTTGAAAATGCTTAATCGTGACTGGCGACAAATTTTAACCATTGGCACCCCAGCGGCGCTATCGAGTGCGATGAATCCATTATGTGGTGCCGTGTTAATGATCATGCTTTCCCAACATGGCACCGAAGCCGTCGCGGCTTATGGTGCCGCACAGCGTATTGAATCGATTTTAATCTTGGTATTAATGTCGCTCACTTCTGCCTTAACGCCATTCATGGCACAAAACTTAGGGGCCGATAATCCACAGCGCAGCTTTGAAGGGTTATTTGTTGGCCTGCGTTTTGCCGTGGTTTTTCAGTTCTTGATTTTTATCATGATGGTGCCACTGAGCATTCCGCTAGCGGCATTGTTTTCACAAGAGCAAAGCGTGCGTGACTTACTGTGGTACTACTTACTGATTGTCCCTATCAGTTATGGCTTTCAAGGTATCGTGATGATGTTGGTTTCGGCGTTGAACGCCCTTCATCAACCGCTAAAAGCATTTCAATGGAGCGTAATGCGTCTTTTCATCTTTACTTTACCTGCGGCTTGGCTTGGGGCGTATTGGTATGGTGTGATCGGATTGTTTATCGGCATCGCTTTAGGCAATATTATGGGCGGTTTGCTTGGCTACCTATATGCGTTACGGCTACGTCAACGAATACTGTCGATAACAAACTAGATACCAAGACAAGTTTTATGGCAACAAAAAACCGAAGCTTTTGACTTCGGTTCTGCTTCAGATTATCCAATCGGCACGCGAAAGTTAGATCTCTTCGAGCTCGTCGTCTTCAACGTCTAAATCGACGTTTAACGGCTCAGGTGATAAAATCACCCCTGTGTTATCGGCGTAGAGATAATCTTCAGGTAGGAAGGTTACCCCACCAAAGTTCACCGCAACATCAATTTCACCGATACCCAGTGACACCGCGCCAACAGGAATAGAAGCCAGCGCTTGAATACCCACGCTCATCTCTTCCAGTTCATCGACTTCTCGAACGCAGCCATAAACGACAATGCCTTCCCACTCGTTTTCTTCAGCAATCGCAGCGAGCTCGGCATCAATCAGCGCTCGACGTAACGAACCACCACCATCGATCAACAGCACTCGGCCGACACCGTCTTGTTCAAGAGTTTCGCGAATCAACCCATTATCTTCAAAACATTTAATGGTCGTCACTTGACCAGCAAAGGATGCTCGGCCTCCAAAGTTACTGAACATCGGTTCTAGTACATCGACTTGCTCGAGATAGATATCGCACAGCGCAGAGGTGTTGTATTCCATAGCTTTACTCTCTTAACGAACCATTATCCCACGAGTATATAGTGTCAGTAAGTCAATGCAATGACAGAACGCAAATTAACGTAGGATTGTTTGAGCGATGACGACCGAAATAAACAATACATTGGTAACTAAAGCGCATTTAACTGCATTGGGTAACAAAGGCGCCATCTGTACCGGTTGCGAAGTTCGATACACGGCTCGCCCATGATTAATCAATACCATCAGGCTGAACAAAAAAGGAGCGCTAAGCCAAGCTGAGCGGTCTTGAATCAATAAGTAACTGGCAAAGGCACATAGGGCCCCGGCTAATAACAACAGATGATACACCTTGGCACGCAGCTGCCCTAAACGTACCACTACCGTACGTTTACCACATAAGGCATCGTTTTCAATATCTCGCATATTATTAATATTGAGCACCGATACCGCTAATAACCCACAACCAACAGAGGGCAATAACAACCGCCATTCGATCTGGCCTGTATGTAAAAAATAACTGCCAGAGACACCAAGTAAACCGAAAAAGATGAAGACGGATAAATCCCCCAACCCCACATAGCCATAGGGTTTATTGCCAACGGTATAGGCAATCGCAGCGAGAATGGCGACTACGCCCAGCGCCAAAAAGGCAGCAATACTTTGGGCACTGTCTAACGCATAAAAAACCAAGGCTAATCCAGAGACGATCGTTAATAGCACGTTAATGATCATCGCTTGTTTCATATCGGCTAATGAAACCGCACCTGATTGAATCGCCCGCATCGGTCCAAGACGCTGTTCGTTATCCGTCCCTTTCAGCGCATCACCGTAGTCATTGGCTAAATTGGAGAGAATTTGCAATAAAGTTGCGGTCAGTAACGCTAAACCGGTGACTGGCCAAGACCACGAACCGACAGAAAACGCCAGTACACTCCCCGTAAGAATAGAGACCAAGGCAAGAGGGAGAGTTTTCGGTCGCGCCGCATCGACCCAAATACGTAAAGAGTTATTCATAATAAATAGCAATGACAAAACAGTGCGCTGAGTATACGCGCAAACGAGGGCGATAAAAAAGCCCACCAGTGCGGTGGGCTAGTAATTTATAAGATAAAGCGGCTAAGATCCTCGTCTTCCACCAATTCACTGAGACGGCCACGTACATAGTCGCCATCGATGACCATTTGACTACCCGGGCGCTCTGTCGCTTCATAAGAGATCTCATCCATCAAACGCTCCATCACCGTATGCAAACGTCGTGCACCAATATTTTCTGTGCTTTCATTGACTTGCCACGCGGCTTCGGCAATTTGTTTAATGCCATCTTCAGTAAAGCTGATATCGACCTGTTCGGTCTTCATCAACGCGATATATTGCTCAGTTAAAGACGCTTTCGGTTCGGTAAGAATACGTTTGAAATCATGACTCGATAACGCTTCTAACTCAACACGAATCGGTAAACGACCTTGCAGCTCTGGAATTAAATCCGAAGGTTTAGCCACTTGGAAGGCACCCGAAGCGATAAACAAAATATGATCGGTTCTTACCATACCGTGCTTAGTTGAAACGGTACTTCCTTCAATCAGTGGTAATAAATCACGCTGTACCCCTTCACGAGACACATCCGGACCAGAGCTTTCACCACGCTTACAAATTTTATCAATTTCATCGATAAACACGATGCCGTTGTTCTCAACGTTGTAAATAGCTTGCTCTTTCAACTCTTCTTGATTAACCAGTTTCGCCGCTTCTTCTTCAACCAAGGCTTTTAACGCTTCTTTGATTTTCAGTTTACGCTTTTTCTTGGTATCACCTGCGAGATTTTGAAACAACCCTTGCAGCTGATTGGTCATCTCTTCCATACCTGGAGGAGCCATAATCTCAACGCCCATTTGCGGTACGGCAACGTTAATTTCAATCTCTTTATCGTCTAACTGGCCTTCACGAAGTTTTTTACGAAACACTTGGCGAGTGGTCGATGACTGCTCGGTTTTTTCTGACTCTCCCCACGCATCGCGCGCAGGAGGCAAAAGGGCGTCAAGTACCCTTTCTTCGGCCAATTCTTCAGCACGAAACTTAACCTTTTCCATCGCCTGTTGATGGGTTAATTTAACCGCCACATCGGTCAAATCACGGATAATACTTTCGACTTCTTTACCAACATAACCCACTTCGGTAAATTTCGTCGCTTCTACTTTGATAAACGGTGCATTGGCTAGCTTAGCTAAGCGGCGAGCAATTTCTGTTTTACCCACCCCTGTTGGGCCGATCATCAGAATGTTTTTCGGTGTCACTTCGACCCGTAAACTTTCTTCAAGTTGCATACGGCGCCAGCGGTTACGTAATGCAATCGCTACAGCACGTTTGGCTTTCTCTTGACCGATAATATGGCGGTTTAGTTCGTGAACAATTTCACGAGGCGTCATTTCAGACATCATCAATTCCTTACATTCAGTACAGAGTTCACACCAGATTATGCGTTCTTTTCAGGCAATAATGCGGCTGGTATTTCTAGTTCTTCAATGGTGTGATGGTGGTTGGTAAATACACAAATATTGCCAGCAATATTTAACGCTTTTTCAGCAATTTCACGCGCGTCTAATTGAGTGTTTTCCAACAACGCGAGTGCTGCGGCTTGAGCATAATTACCACCAGAACCAATCGCAATCAGATCGTGTTCTGGCTGCACCACATCGCCATTACCAGTAATGATCAACGATGTGGTTTCATCAGCAACCGCTAAAATCGCTTCCAAACGACGCAAAGCACGATCACTACGCCAATCTTTCGCAAGCTCAACCGCTGCTTTGGTCAAATGACCTTGGTGCATTTGCAACTTACTTTCAAAACGCTCGAATAGCGTGAAGGCATCTGCGGTACCACCAGCGAATCCGGCCAGAACTTTATTGTTGTATAAACGACGAACCTTGCGCGCATTACCCTTCATTACGGTATTGCCAAGCGAGACTTGGCCGTCTCCGGCAATCACAACTTTATTATCACGACGTACAGATACAATGGTAGTCACGTGAGGACCTCTTTATTATTTCACTAGGGTGTTTAAGGTATATGAGGATGCGGAAAAACGATTTCAAGGTAAGGAGAAACGGAATGCAGAAAAAAGGCCAACGCGGCCGTTTTCTCTCCTCTTACGAAGAAGAGCGAGAGAAAGTGACTCGTTAGCCATCTTGAAAGGTTGAATCGCCTAAATTCTGTTTATTGTGATTCTTTCCATATCGCACAAGGCTCAATTTTAGCGCGTTGTAAACGGTGGCGATCTCGCTCAGCATCTCGTTTTAATGGATATGGTCCTAACACCACTCGAAACCAACTGCTATTTTCAGTTTTGCGGATGTTGCTCTTCAGCCCTTGAAAAGCAATCTCGACCTTACGCGCTTCCGCTTGTTGCAAGGTTTTAAATGCCCCACACTGCATGATGTACGGGATCTCCGACAGTTGCTGCTCTTTAGCGGTGACTTCAATTTCACGCTGAGGCAGACTCTGCACATAGTCCCACTTTTCCGTCGGTGGTGGCGGGATCACTCGCGCAGGTGGCGTCGCAGGTTTAACCGGAGAAACGGTTTTGACTGGTGGTGCGGGCGGCTCAGGTTTCTGGTTGAGCCAATACAATCCATAAACAAACCCACTGAGGAGGATTAACGCGATCAATCCACTGCGCCAAGGTTTTCGGCGCGTTGTTGTTTTTGCGGTCGGCTTCTTTGGACTACGACCCCTTCTTACATAATCTTTATTAGCCACGATTCAATTCAAACGCTGACAATTGTAGCTCCATGGTAAAGGAGTTTGCCGTCGGATAACAGCGTCAATATGTAAGCAACGCTGGTTATCTTCTGCAAACCCGCTCAGTCAGGGCAATATTTACCTTGGCGGCGCGGCGCTGGATCTCACTACCAGATGAGTTTCTAACAACCGTGATCCGGCCTGAACATCTCGACCTCGCAGTAATTCAAGCATCATCAACATCGTTTGTCGGCCAATTTCATAGCGTGGCTGGCAAATCGTCGTTAACGGTGGATCGCAATACTGAGCAAACTGAATATCATCAAACCCCACAACGGATAAATCTTGCGGAACTCGTAAACCTAAGCGTTTCGCCTCTTGCATTGCCCCAATCGCCATCGCGTCATTATGACAAAAAATCGCACTTGGTGGCTCAGATAGTGCTAATAACTGTCGTACCGCTTTAGCACCGGATTCAAAAGAGAAGTCACCAACAACGGTATAGGTTGGGTTTTTCACCAATCCAGCTCTACGCAGTGCTTGCTGGTAACCTTGCTGACGAAATTCACACAACACAGCACCTACTGGCCCGCTGATTTGAGCAATTTTTTTATGTCCCATCTGAGTGAGGTAGTTCACCGCCTCAAATGCTGAGGTAAGGTTATCAATATGTACCGTCGGCAGTTCTAACTCTGGAGCATATTCACAGGCCATCACCATCGGTGGCAGATTTTTCTGTTCCGCTTTACTGACATCAAACGGCAGATCAGCACCAAGCAATAACATACCGTCGGCTTGCTTGGTGAAGACTAAGTTCACAAACGAGCTTTCACGCTTCTTTTGTTGACCACTGTCACCCAGCAGCACCAAATACCCATGCTCCATCGCCACATCTTCGATACCACGAATGATCTCGGTGTAATAAGGGTCACAAATATCGGGCACGATCACCACAATGGTTTTTGATTCATTACGGCGCAGATTTCGCGCTAAAGAGTTGGGGGAGTAGCCAGCTTCAAGTACAGCTTCTTCCACTCGTTTACGAGTGGTGGTGGATACTTTCTCAGGATTCATCAACGCACGAGATACCGTCGCGGTAGAGACACCTGCCAACTGGGCAACGTCCTTCATTGTCGCCATAAATTCTTAACCCTCTCTATTTTCTCTCAATACCTAAGCCGAATAAACGTTGTCGGTAAAACGACTCCCTTCGTCGTAAAGTCATAACATGGTCGACGAAAACGATTCACTGAACGTATAGTGCCCCTAGTTTATTTCTTTCCATAGAGAAAGTTACGGCTTAAGTAACATTTTTTGCATTACAAATATGACATCGATCACAGCAAGTGATTTTAGTTGCGCAAATAAAACTCACTGCTATTTAGAACCCCTAAAAAACAGCGCTTAGTCAGCCCTACTTTCAATAAGCATCAAGCGAGTGAGGGGAGAAATTTAACTCAAATCTTGCGGCTCAATATCCAAAGACCAACGCACTTTATTGGCTAAAGGCAACAACTGAATAGCCGTTTTTGAACTGGTTAATATCGCCTGCATCGTGCTACGTGAAGGGGTTTGTAGTAACAGTTGCCAACGGTGCTTACCCGCTCGCTTAGCCAATGGTGCTGGCGTTGGCCCAAGTACCACGCAGGCTTGATCAAACAACGGATGAACTTGTAAGGTTTGCCGAACTTGCCTTAAGAAGGTTTCTACCACCGATGATTGATTCGCTTCAGCGCGAAACAGCGTTAAATAGGTGTAGGGCGGAAGTTGAGCGACGTGCCGCTCAGCAAGAGCGGTTCGAGCAAAATGATCGTATCCCTTATGCAGTAGCGCTTGTAATAAGCTGTGCTCAGGATGATGAGTTTGCAAAACCACTTCCCCTGGCTTACTTGCCCTTCCCGCGCGGCCAGCAACTTGAATGAATAACTGTGCCAAGCGCTCTGGGGCACGAAAATCACTGCTGTACAAAGAACCATCCACATCCAACAGCGCGACTAAGGTTACATTGGGAAAATGGTGCCCTTTGGCCAACATTTGCGTACCAATCAAAATTTGATACTGATTATTGTGGATAGCGGTCAACGCGGCTTCTAAACTGCCTTTACGCCTAGTGCTGTCTCGATCAATACGAATGGTGCGATAATCAGAAAATAACTGAGCAAGCTGCTGCTCAAGTTTCTCAGTCCCAACGCCAACGGTCACTAATTGATGTGAGCCACAACTTTGACAGTGCTGAATCACCGGACGTTGCGAGCCACAATGATGACAACGGACCTCGTTACTGTGTTGATGATAGGTGTAATAAGCATCACAGCGCTGACAATCGGCAATCCAACCACATTCATGGCACATCAAGGCGGGAGAAAAACCACGTCGATTAAGAAACAACAAGACTTGATTGCCTTGCTGTAAATGACGACGCATTTCGGCTATCAACGGCGCAGAGAGTCCGCTCTCTAAATACTCACCTTTAATATCCAGCACTCGATTTTTCGTGGGTACGGCGTGCCCCGCTCGCTCAGTCAGTTGCAGATGATAATATTTTCCGCTCAACGCATTATGCAGCGTTTCTAAAGCCGGAGTTGCCGAGCCGAGGACAATCGCCACTTGCTCAAGATTGGCTCGCATGACCGCGACATCGCGCGCGTGATAACGCAAGCTATCTTGCTGCTTATAAGAAGTATCATGTTCTTCATCAACAATAATAATCCCGAGATCAGCAAAAGGGGTCAATAAAGCTGAACGAGTACCAATAATAATCCCCGCCGCTTTATCCCGTGCTGCTAACCAAGCATTAAGACGCTCCGTGTCATTTAATCCCGAGTGAATCACGACCACGGGCACGGTAAAACGTTGACGAAAACGTTGAATCGTTTGTGGCGTCAAGCCAATTTCTGGCACTAACACTAAGGC
This sequence comes from Vibrio sp. 2017_1457_13, assembly GCF_030851525.1. Classification (NCBI taxonomy): domain Bacteria; kingdom Pseudomonadati; phylum Pseudomonadota; class Gammaproteobacteria; order Vibrionales; family Vibrionaceae; genus Vibrio; species Vibrio sp. 2017_1457_13. The sequence goes on along the minus strand of NZ_VHTA01000008.1, from coordinate 92,077 downwards.
CTGTTTGCCTTGTTCTAAAACAGGCTTGATCAAATTTAAGTACACTTCGGTCTTACCTGACCCCGTGACGCCTTGCAACAAGTAGCATCCAAAGCCCGGCTGACTGTTCACCGTCGCAATCGCAATCGCCTGCTCTGGGTTTAATTTCGGTTTATCAACCCGAGCTTCAACATCAGAAGGCCAAGGTACGATCTGCGGAGCTTGCTCAAGCACTTCTATCCATTGCTTATCAAGCAGAGTATTTAGCGTGCTACTTGATACCGCTTCATCCAACATGGTCTGATGAGAAACGGGCCCCGCTTGCAATAACTGCATAACCTTGGCCTGCTTGATGGCACGACCAAAGCCTTGGAGTAGTTGATTGCGCCCTTGCTCAGTCAGTCGCCACTCCTTAGTCACCGCAAATTGCGCCACTTTGCCTTTACGCAACGCACTTGGCATCGCGTTAGCTAGGGTTTCTCCCAGAGGGTAATGGTAATATTGACTGCACCACTGCAATAACCCATAGAGTGTTTCTGGCCATAACGGCTGTGTATCTAATACCGCATGCAGCGATTTCAATTGATGCAAAGGAAAATCGGATTCAGACACGAGAGCAATGACAATCCCCACTAAGGTTTGGCGACCAAACGGAACCGAAACCCGTCCGCCAACCACAGGACACACACCGTCAGCAATCAAATAATCGAAGGATTTATCAAGAGGAACCGGTAAAGCAACACGAGCAATAGTGGGGCGCATAACCATCCGTTAGCAATAAAAAGGAGCAGAAAACACAGTCTACTGGATGACAACCAGAAATTCGACCAACAAAAGTGGTGAAAATAGCGCCGAAAGCAGTTGATCCCATGGCGTGGATTCATTAATATATCGCGCCTTAAAGATGCTTGGCAAATCGGTTTAGCATCTGCATATTATCATTAACATTACGTGTGGTGTCCGGCATTGATCCGGATAGCGACGCGGCCTACATTTGAGGTTATCCCATGAAAGCTGGTATCCACCCAGAATACAAAGAAGTCAGCGCAACTTGCTCTTGCGGCAATGCTTTCACATTTAAGTCAACGCTTGCTAAAGAAAGCATCTACCTTGACGTATGTGACAAATGCCACCCATTCTACACTGGTAAGCAACGTATCGTTGATACCGGTGGCCGCGTTGACCGCTTCAACAAGCGTTTCGGTGCTCTATCCAGCAAGAAGTAATCCTTACTTCACGCGAAGATTATTAAAAGAGAACGCTCCGGCGTTCTTTTTTTATGTGTTCATGTTATTGCTCTCTGCTTTGTCTTATTTGACGCTCAGCTGGTCTTATCAGTCTTCATCTTACCGATTTGATGGTTTGTGATCGCAATCCCACCTAGGCAGCTCAATCGACATCCTTTAGAATCATAGTTTCGTTGATAACATTATAAGAGAAGCCCCCCCTATGTCTGATGATCATCGCCAAGACCTCTCGCCACAAGAAGCATTTCGCCAACGCGCTCTTGATTACCATGCACTACCGACTCCAGGTAAAATTGGCATTGCCTTAACCAAGCCGGCTGATTCAGCCAGTGACCTTGCGCTTGCCTATAGCCCAGGCGTGGCAGAACCGGTACGTGAAATCGCCCAACAGCCTGATAACGTGTACAAGTACACCGCCAAAGGCAATACGGTTGCCGTCATTTCGAATGGCACCGCAATTCTTGGTTTAGGTAATCTTGGTCCGATGGCATCAAAGCCGGTAATGGAAGGTAAAGCGCTACTCTTTAAACGCTTTGCTGGTCTTGATTCGATCGACATCGAAGTCAAACATCGTACTATCGATGAGTTTGTCGATACCGTTGCCAACATCGCCGACACCTTTGGCGGGATCAATTTAGAAGATATTAAAGCGCCAGATTGCTTTGAAATTGAACGCCGCCTCATCGAGCGCTGTGATATCCCTGTCTTCCATGATGATCAACACGGCACCGCGATTGTAACGGCCGCAGGAATGCTCAACGCGATTGAGCTGCAAGGCAAACAACTCAATGAATGTATTATTGTTTGTCTGGGTGCGGGCGCCGCAGCGGTCGCTTGTATGGAACTGTTGATTAAATGCGGGGCGATGCGTGAAAAAATTTACATGCTGGATCGCCAAGGCGTCATTCATACCCGCCGTGACGATTTAAACGAATACAAACAATTGTTTGCCAACAATACCGATAAGCGCACTTTGGAAGATGTGATTGCCGGTGCCGATTTATTCCTTGGGGTTTCTGGCCCGAATTTATTACCACCAGAAGCCCTGGCATTAATGGCCGATAAACCCGTTGTTTTTGCTTGCTCCAACCCCGATCCGGAAATTAAACCTGAATTGGCTCATCAGGTGAGAAACGATTTAATCCTCGGTACTGGGCGCAGCGATTACCCTAACCAAGTGAATAATGTGCTGTGTTTCCCATTTATTTTCCGTGGTGCATTGGACGTTCGCGCCAGCGAAATTAATGATGCAATGAAACTTGCCGCTGTCGATGCAATTCGTCAATTAGCCAAAGAGCCGATCCCAAGTGAAGTACTCAAAGCGGCTGGGGTTGAAAAGCTTAGCTATGGTACTGATTATATTATTCCAAAACCAATGGACCCACGCTTACTACCACGAGTCGCCAAAGCGGTCGCTCAAGCCGCCGTCGAGTCAGGTGTTGCCCGTATCGACATGCCAGAAAATTATATGGCAGAAAATAGTCGTTAATGATGACCTTATAGCGACCCTTGATCTAAAAAAACCTAGCGTGGCTAGGTTTTTTTATGGGCATCATTCAGTCATCGTACGCTTCAAACTCAATACCCATTGCGGTCATCAAGGCTTTAGCTTCACTTGGAATATCATCCGGCCTGTCTTTACGTAAATCCTCATCGGTCGGTAACGGCTGTCCCGTATACGCATGCAGAAAAGCTTCACACAATAATTCACTGTTGGTAGCGTGACGTAAATTGTTGATTTGTCGGCGAGTTCTTTCATCAGTAAGCACTTTGAGCACCTTCAACGGAATGGATACCGTGATTTTTTTTACCTGCTCACTCTTTTTACCATGCTCCGCGTAGGGGCTAATATAATCGCCATTCCAGTCTGCCATTGCGCACCTTCGTTGTGTGAATTTGAGTCTACTAATCAAAGTCCCTAATTTTAGCGGGATTTACTGCCATAAGCAAAGACATATAGACATCTAGATGTGTTGACGTCTTCTTTTTTGATCAGTAAAGTGTGACTCTATTGACGATGAGATCCCCTCTGCCGTTAGCCCATTTATTGTAGATTCAGAAAGGAAGCCACTATGACCACTCGCCAACCCGCCACCATTGCGGTTCGCACAGGAATAGAATCGGACAGCCAATATCATGCGGTGGTACCACCGATCTATCTATCGACTAACTTTGGTTTTCCTGCCTTCGGTGAAGTGCCTACCTATGATTACACCCGCTCTGGTAACCCAAACCGTAGCTTACTGGAGCAAACCCTAGCGGATCTCGAAGGGGGGCAAGCGGCGATTGTCACCAACTGTGGAACCTCAGCTATCAATCTGTGGATTTCGACCTTTTTGTCTCCTCAAGAGTGGATTGTTGCTCCTCATGACTGTTATGGCGGTACCTATCGACTGCTCAACTCACGAGCGAAAAAAGGCGATTTCAAAGTCTTGTTTATTGATCAATCCGATCCGACTGCGGTGAGTGAGGCGTTAACGCTCAAGCCCAAACTGCTGCTGATCGAAACCCCTTCTAACCCTTTAGTACGAGTGGTCGATATTCAGCAGCTCTGCCAACAAGCCAAAGCAGCTAATACATTGGTTGCGGTAGACAATACGTTTTTAACTCCTATTTATCAGCAACCTATCGCCTTAGGGGCGGATTTTGTCATTCACTCCACCACCAAGTATCTCAATGGGCATTCTGATGTGATTGGTGGGGTCATCATCAGCCGAGCAGCGGAACACGGTGAGCAGTTGGCGTGGTGGGGAAATTGCCTTGGTTCAACCGGCACACCGTTTGATAGTTATATGACCTTGCGTGGCTTACGAACTTTATCAGCCCGGATGCGCGTTCACGAAGAGAGCGCACAACAAGTACTCGCTTACCTACAAACTCAACCTCTGGTTGGGCAAATTTATCACCCTAGCTTGGTCAGCCATCCCGGCCATGAGATTGCGAAACAACAGCAAAGTGGCTTTGGTGCCATGCTCAGTTTTGAATTTGCAGGCACCTTTGAACAACTCAAACACTTTGTCGGTGCATTAGGTCTGTTTTCGCTAGCGGAATCGTTAGGTGGCGTCGAAAGCTTAATTTGCCACCCAGCCTCAATGACTCATCGAGCTATGGGGGAGATTGCCCTTGCCGAAGCTGGCGTCGGCCAACAACTGCTGCGCCTCTCTGTCGGATTGGAAGCGGCTTGCGATCTGATTGCTGACCTTGAACAAGCCTTCCATCAAGCACAGGAAAAAAATTAATGAAGCAGCAGTTACATAAATTTGGCGGTAGTAGCCTAGCCGATGGTGATTGCTACCGAAATGTGGTGGATATTTTACAGCAGTATTCGCAGCAGCACGATCTGGTAGTGGTCTCTGCCGCTGGCAAAACCACCAATCAATTGATTGATTTTGTCAGTCACCTTGAAAAAGATAGTCTAACGGCACATCAACAACTGCAAGCTATCCGTCAGTATCAAACTCAACTGATTGAGGAATTACTGAACGGCGATATCGCCGACCATCTTATGAGTCAGCTCAATCAAGAGTGCTCACAACTGGCCGCACTCACCCCGCCACTAAACTACGCCCAACAATCCGCAGTGCTGGCGCATGGTGAGGTATGGTCGGCGCGCTTATTGGCAGCACTACTCAATCAGCAACAATTACCCGCTATTGCACAAGACGCACGTGCTTTCCTACGTGCCGAAACTGGGCCACAACCTGAGGTTGATCGCACTCGTTCCGCGCCTTTACTCAAAGAGATTCTCGCTCAGCACCCGCAGCAGCGCGTCATCATTACTGGCTTCATTGCACAAAATAGCGCAATGGAAACCGTTCTGCTTGGGCGTAATGGCTCCGATTATTCTGCAACCATGATTGGCGCTTTAGCGGACGTTGAACGAGTCACCATTTGGAGTGATGTCGCGGGTGTATATAGTGCGGATCCAAGAGTGGTGGATGACGCTTGTTTATTGCCACTGCTGCGCTTAGATGAAGCCAATGAACTGGCTCGATTGGCAGCTCCCGTGCTGCATAGCCGCACTTTACAGCCGGTCGTACACAGCACCATGGAACTGCATTTACGATCCAGTCACCAGCCAGAATCGGGATCGACACGCATTGAGCGTATTCTCGCCTCTGGGCGAGGAGCAAAAATCATCACCTCTTTGGAGGATGTGCTGCTGATTGAATTGACGTTAGCTGCCGGACAAGATTTCCAACGCCTACAGCACACGGTATTAGCACACCTCAAACGGGCCCAACTGGAGCCATTGGCATTTGAAGTGCAAGCCGATCAGCATCAACTTCGTCTTGCCTATACCCGAGAGATGGCCAGTGATGTATTCAGTTATCTACAGGACTCGGCACTCGCCACAGAGAGTAAACTCAAAGAAGGTTATTCACTATTAGCCGCGGTAGGTGCAGGTGTAACACGTAACGCGCAGCACAATCACGGTTTTTACCAGCAACTGAAAACCTGCCCAGTTGAGTTTATCTGCACAGCGGAATCCGAGCTCAGCTTAGTGGCAGTGTTAAGACAAAATACGTTAACCGAAAGGGTGATTGGCTTACATAAGCAGCTGTTTCAAGCCCAAAAACGCGTGGCCTTAGCGCTCTGTGGTAAAGGTAACATTGGTAGCAGTTGGTTAAAGCTGTTTGCAGAGCAGCAAACCGAATTAGAAAAACGCTACGGCATGCAATTTTCATTAGTCGCGATTATCGATAGCCAAACCTTTTGGTTTGATGAGGCTGGCATCAATCCAAGCCAAGTTGCGGCTCGATATCAAGATGAAGCACAACCCAATGATGGTCAGCGCTGGCTGCAACAGCTCGGTGAACTGCGTAACTATGATGAGGCCATTGTCTTAGACGTAACGGCCAGCGAACATTTAGCGCAGCAATATTTAGCGATGGCGCAGCATGGTTTGCATTTGATCAGTGCCAATAAAGTCGCCGGATCGGCAGAGGGTGAGTACTATCATCAAGTCAAACACGCTTTCAGTAAAATTGGCCGTCATTGGTTATACAATGCTACGGTTGGAGCGGGCCTACCCATTAATCATACTGTACGTGATCTGCGTGAAAGTGGCGATGATATCACCGCTTTATCAGGAATTTTCTCGGGTACACTGTCGTGGCTATTTCAACAATACGACGGCTCGACGCCATTTAGCGAACTGGTTGAGTTAGCTTGGCAACAAGGACTGACGGAACCGGATCCACGCCATGATCTCGATGGTTCCGATGTGATGCGTAAACTGGTTATTCTGGCAAGGGAATCTGGTCTGAACATTGAACCTCAACACGTCAAGGTCGAGTCTTTGGTGCCAGAGGCACTGCGTCACTTATCTTTGGATGATTTTCTTGATCAAAGCCACCTGCTCAATCAAAGTCTTGCTGAGCGCTTAGCTCGCGCCCAAAAAGAACATAAGGTGATCCGTTATGTCGCTCGCTTAGAGAAAAATGGCCAAGCCTCGGTTGGCGTAGAGGCCGTAGAACTCGACCACCCACTGGCTAACTTGCGCCCTTGCGATAATATTTTTGCCATTGAAAGCAAATGGTACCGAGATAACCCTCTGGTCATTCGCGGTCCAGGAGCTGGACGTGAAGTTACCGCTGGCGCCATTCAATCGGATCTGAACCGACTCGCCAGCCTGTTATGAGCGAGCATTAACACACCTTACCTCTGCTTGCCTGCTCCTCATTCAACACGTCTCTCCTTTACAACAGGGAGAGACGCTTCGGCCTCGCTCAATTTCTCTTCAGTTAAATCTGTGAATTTTACTCAGCATCAACATGAAAAACCTTCATACTAGTAATGTTGACATTAAAATCGATTCATTACATTCTGTAGACATATGGACGTCTATACGTAAAGAATGTTGTGTTTGCGTTGTGGTCGTTAGCACAGGGAGAGAAAAATGGGATACACGCACGCCAGTCATATCGACGCTTTAAATCAAAGCATCGCTGAAGTTTCAGATATCAATGTCTCGTTTGAGTTTTTTCCACCGAGTACACCGCAAATGGAAGAAACCTTGTGGAGCTCGGTGCATCGCTTAAAAGAACTCAAACCCAAATTCGTTTCCGTGACCTACGGGGCAAACTCTGGTGAGCGTGATAGAACCCATTCGATCATTAAAGCCATCAAAGATCAAACCGGATTGATCGCGGCACCGCATCTGACCTGTATTGATGCCAGCCGCGAAGAATTAATCACTATCGCCGATGACTACTGGCACAACGGCATTGAAAGTATTGTCGCCCTACGTGGTGATATTCCACCGGGTGGTGGCAAGCCGGAAATGTACGCCGCTGACTTAGTTGCTCTACTCAAATCTCGCCACGATTTTGATATTTCCGTGGCCGCGTTTCCCGAAGTGCATCCAGAAGCGAAAAGTGCCCAAGCCGATCTGCTCAATTTAAAACGTAAAGTCGAAGCGGGAGCCAACCGAGCCATCACTCAGTTCTTTTTTGATATTGAGAGCTATCTACGCTTTCGAGATCGCTGCGTTGCCGCCGGAATCGATGCCGAAATCATTCCCGGTATTTTACCCGTTTCAAACTTTAAACAAGCCGCACGCTTTGCCGCGCAAAACCACGTTAAAGTGCCGCAGTGGATGGCCAAGCAGTTTGCAGGATTAGATGATGATCCGGTCACTCGACAATTAGTTGGGGCGAGTCAGGCTATTGATATGATTAGAGTCCTGAGCCGCGAGGGGGTAAAAGATTTTCACTTCTACACCTTGAACCGCGCCGAAATGACCTACGCGCTTTGTCATACCCTTGGTGTACGCCCGATTGCAGTGGCTTAACCAACGTATATAACAATAACGCCGAACAAAGTTCGGCGTTATTAGCAATCAGCGTAGGTAGAGATTACTCAACCTCTTCCATCTTACCTAACAGGCTACGGATACGCGTTTGCCATGCTGCATGCTCTTGTTCCATTTCTTGGGCTTTTTGCTCAAGCTCTGCACGGCTGGCTTTTAATTCATCCGCTTCTTGCATGAGCTGTTGTTTCTCTTCTTTCAGCTCTTCCACTTCCATTTGCAGTAAGGCGATGGTATCAACCGCAGTTTGAATTTTTGCTTCGAGTTGTTCTAGTACTTCAAAAGACATGTGACTTACCCTTGTTTATTCCGTGATATGAATTCAATTCACTCTATTTAACCATTCTACTCAGCCATGCGCAGAGAAACACTTACTATATTCGATCTTGTTCGCTATTCGGTCAAAAAAACAACGCAATTGACGCTATCTTTACTTCTCTCGCTTAAAGCGCCCTTAAAAGACAAAGTTTTGATCCACTACAAGGCTTGCAACGCTAAATAGCAAACGTTTACTTATGAATGTGCTAGAATCCGCGCAACTTTTTTATCCTCTTTAATTTGTGGTTGGAGTAAGCATGAAACGCGATTTAGCAATGGCTTTTTCTCGGGTAACCGAAGGTGCTGCACTGGCAGGTTACCAATGGCTTGGCCGAGGTGATAAAAACGCGGCTGACGGCGCAGCCGTAGAAGTAATGCGGATTTTATTGAATAAGACAGAAATCAATGGCGAAATTGTTATTGGTGAAGGAGAGATCGATCAAGCTCCGATGCTCTATATCGGGGAACAGGTCGGCTTAGGTGGTGACGATGTCGATATCGCTGTCGATCCCATTGAAGGGACACGAATGACCGCGATGGGTCAATCCAATGCATTAGCGGTATTGGCAGCGGGAGAAAAAGGCAGTTTTCTCAAAGCACCGGACATGTACATGGAAAAACTCGTCGTCGGTCCTGGAGCCAAAGGCTGCATCGATTTAAATAAGCCATTAGCCGATAACTTACAGGCCATCGCCACCGCACTGGATAAAGCGTTACACCAACTGACGGTAGTGACTCTGGCGAAGCCGCGTCATGATGCCGTGATACGCGAGATGCAGCAACTGGGTGTACGGGTCTTTGCGGTGCCGGATGGCGATGTGGCCGCATCGATTCTTACTTGCATGCCAGATAGCGAAGTTGATGCTATGTACTGTATTGGGGGTGCTCCTGAAGGGGTGATTTCTGCGGCGGCGATTCGGGCCTTGGATGGCGATATGCAAGGTCGCTTATTAGCGCGCCATCAAGTCAAAGGCGATAATGAGGATAATCGTATTTGGGGAGCCAAAGAGTTGGCTCGCTGTGCCCAAATGGGCGTACAAGCTAACCAAGTACTGGCACTCCATGATATGGCACGCAGTGATAATGTCATTTTCTCAGCCACGGGGATCACCAAAGGCGATTTATTGGAAGGCATTAGCCGACAAGGTAATATCGCGACGACCGAAACGCTGTTGATCCGTGGCCGCTGCCGAACCATCCGACGAATTAAATCCATCCATTACTTAGAGCGTAAAGATAGCGATGTGTTACCGATGATCCTTTAAGGCATGGTACTCGATTCAACGTTACGAAGAAAAAAGACCGCAATGCGGTCTTTTTTGATTGGTGATTATTTTCTTCACTCAGGTTGAATAACCCGCGTTCTTAAAATAACTCTTCAGCCACTTTGTACAAATCTTGGCGCACCGGACGCTTCATGGTTTCAATCGCTTCAATGATATCATGATGAACCAGTTCTTCTTTTTGGATACCAACGCAACGACCACCATGTCCTTCTAGCAACATATGCACCGCATAGTTACCCATGCGTGAAGCTAAAATACGGTCAAATGCGGTTGGTCGACCACCACGTTGAATATGCCCCAGTACTGTTGCACGAGTTTCACGGCCAGTTGATTTCTCAATCTCTTTTGCCAACTGGTTGGCGTCGGTCATCAGTTCCGTTAACGCAATGATCGCGTGTTTTTTGCCTTTTTTGATCCCGTCTTGGATATTAGAAATCAGTTGCTGCATATCCAGACCCGTTTCCGGCGTAATGATGTACTCACAGCCACCAGCAATCGCTGACATCAGGGTTAAATCACCACAGTGACGGCCCATGATTTCCACAATGGAAATACGCTGATGTGAAGAAGACGTATCACGCAAACGGTCGATCGCATCGATAACGGTATTAATCGCCGATAAATAACCGATGGTGTAATCAGTACCCGCAATATCGTTATCGATCGTGCCTGGTAAACCAATGCAAGGGAAGCCCATTTCGGTGAGCTTTTTCGCGCCCATGTAAGAACCATCACCACCGATCACAACTAAAGCATCAATATTGTGCTGCTTTAAATTCTCAATCGCTTTTAAACGCACTTCTTCATTACGAAACTCAGGGAAACGCGCTGAACCTAAAAAGGTACCGCCTTTGTTGATCACATCAGAGACGCTGTAGCGATCCAGTTGCTTAATGTTCCCTTCATAGAGTCCAAGATAACCATCATAGATACCATAGACACCTAAACCTTCACCTAATGCAGTACGAACAACGCCACGAATCGCTGCGTTCATGCCGGGCGCATCACCACCACTTGTCAAAACACCGATATTTTTAATCATGCTCACCCTCGATTTTTTGAGAATTCAAAACTCATTTTTAGTTGTGCTCATTCAGATAAAACAAGCAACAAAATTGTGCGTTATGTTACCTCGCCCTATAAGGAATACTACTGTTATTTGAGCGTTTTTTTGTAACTTTATTACTTATGTAAGAGTATTACAGCTTTATCCTATCGCTTCGTTGATTCATATCAGGATACTGTTTTTTAATTAAACTGACTGAAATATAGTCAAGTTGAGCGCACTTTGCCTTACCACGTCGATAATTTTTGTTTACGTTCCACATTAAACACTACGGAGTAAGGATCTTGGTGAATAATCACATCCGCACCGGGAAATAGGTGGCGTAGTTTTTCTTCAACTTGATCAGAAATGCGATGGGCTTCAATCAGCGGAATATGATCATCTAATTCGAGATGCAATTGAATGAATCTTACCGGCCCCGCCATGCGCGTTCGCAATTGATGAACCCCTAACACACCATTGACCGACAAACAGGCGGCCCGAATCTGTGCCAGCTCGTCATCAGGGAGTTTTCTATCCAGCAGCGTTTGCACCGCCTGATAAGCCATGCCAATCGCACTGTATAAAATGTATAAGCCTATCCCAATAGCAAAAATCGCATCGGCTTGTTTAAAACCCAACCAACTCAAACCCAGAGCCAAAATAATCGCCGCATTCATGTATAAATCGGTTTGGTAATGCAAAGAATCGGCGGCAATTGCTTGGCTGTTGGTTTTTTTGACCACATAACGCTGAAACGAGACTAAAGCAAAGGTCACCAATAAGGCAAACACGCTGACATAAATCCCGTATTCTGGCGATTGAAGTTCGTGAGGACGGAAAAAACGCTCAACGCCATTGAGGAGTAAGAAGCAGGCTGAACCGGAAATAAACATCGCTTGCGCTAAGGCTGCTAAAGATTCGGCCTTACCATGACCAAAGGTATGTTCTCGATCGGCAGGTTGCAGGGCATAACGTATGACAATTAAATTAACCACAGAGGCGGCAATGTCGAGTAAAGAATCCACCACAGAGGCAAGTAGGCTGACCGATCCGGTCACCCACCATGCGGCTATTTTAACGATTAATAGACCACTGGCGACAATGGTGGCGGTCCAGGCAGCCAGTGTTACTAAGCGAGCGTACTCTTGTTTCATTACTTTTAACCATAACGTAATAGACCCATGCACAGGATATAGCGTGGTGCTGAGCGATAAAATGGCCTACCCTTGCTTCGTTATTTTGTAACACAAGGAGTGAAATTAACCACCCTACACCAGCATCTCAATTGCATCAAGTCAGTAAAGTAACACCCGCTGTTGACTTTAGTTATCCTCGGCCTTTGTTTTTACTTCCGTGTTTATGCCCACGTGGCTCACCACCCTCTCGATGATGCTTTTCCATACACTCTTGCTGTAAAGTTTGTAGCTGGGTCTTTTGCTCATTGGTTAAAATACTCATCATTTGATGACGTTTTTCGAGCATGTTTATTCGGCGTTCAACCTGTTTATCCACCATCTGTTTAGCCAGCTCGTTAGCCGCGGCGCGATCAAAATCAGCAGAGAGCACTAACGCTCGCTCTTGTTCACGCAAGGTTCTCATTTCATCACGCGAGCCACGACCACGCTGATCTTGCATGGCTTGGCGATGCTCTTCGCGCAAGGCTTTTAGCTGGCTCTGCTGTTCTGTGGTTAAGTTCAGTTGACTGACGATACCTCTTTCACCATGTAAACCACATCGTTGCTGTTGATGCTCCGTGTGCTTACCCTTTCCATAAGCCAGTACACTGGCACTACCGATAACCAAAGGTAAGGCGACTGCAGCGAGAATCATTGTCTTGGTCATATTCATCATTATTTCCTCTCTCAATAGTTATCGTTGATAAGCTTTAGCCTTCCAAGCTTGTTACGATGGGATAGCTGCACAAGCAGCGCTTAATCAAACAATACAAGTTGACGAGTAAAGTGGCGTGTAGAGAGCGTAAAGAATCGTAAATAGTCACTAATAGCCCATTATCCAAGCCAATTTCGCAGTAAACTATCCTCATTGACTAGGAAAGTAATATCGGTAACGAGGCACCAATGGCACATATTCTTCTGATTGACGATGACACCGAACTCACCAATCTACTTAAAGAAGTCCTCAGTTATGAGGGGTTTGACGTCTCTGAAGCCAATGACGGTCAATCGGGGTTGGCGGCGCTTAACGATGAGATTGATCTGATTCTATTGGATGTCATGATGCCTAAACTCAATGGCATGGAAACCTTGAAGAGACTGCGTGAAAACTGGACAACCCCAGTACTGATGCTAACTGCAAAAGGCGAAGAGATTGATCGCGTAATTGGTCTCGAATTAGGGGCCGATGATTACCTTCCCAAACCATTTAGTGATCGTGAATTACTCGCCAGAATTCGAGCCATTTTACGCCGCACACAGCATCAATCCGTACATAAACCGTCGGATGTGATTGAGTGTCAAGACATACAAGTTTACCCAGGCAAACAAGAAGCCTATTGCCAAGGGCAACTCCTCGACCTAACCACTACCGAGTTTGCTCTATTAGGCCATTTTGCCCAAAATCCAGGGGAAACCCTCACCAAAGAGATGCTCAGCCTCGATGTATTAGGTAAACGACTGGCCGCTTTCGATCGAGCCATTGATATGCATGTCTCGAATTTACGCAAAAAATTACCCGAACGGGTCGATGGCAAGCCTCGAATTAAAACCTTACGTGGCCGTGGCTACTTAATGGTGGCGGAAGAGTAATGCGCTTACCTAAATTCAATAGCCTGTATGGCCGTATCTTTGCCATTTTCTGGCTAACCATGCTACTGGTGGTGATTGCGGTGCTATCTTTACCACATCTCGATCCGCGTAAATCACGCGATCTTCCATCTGAAAGCTTGCAAAGAATGCTCGACTATCAGCAACTTTTGGAAAAACGTTTCATCCAACAAAATAACCTTTCGCGGATCATTACCGAACTAGAATCAGGCAGTCACCATAGTTCGCGGCCGCGTTTTTTTGTTACCGATCAAGAGGGCAATATCCTCACCACGAAACGGCATGAAAATTTTCAATTAAAGGCATTAAAGAACTTTACCACCAGTATTGAGTCGGTTGATAAACCGCAACAACGTTTGTATGGTCGTTATATGATTTCTGGCCCAGTCTCAATTCGATTGGCTGATCAGGATCTATTACTATTCATGGGCATGCGTTGGGATCAGCCGCCACCATTTCTACTGAGATTATTTGATAAACCGCTGCATCTACTGTTGTCGGTTATGTTAGTCAGCACTCCTTTGTTGCTATGGCTCGCTTGGGCATTGAGTCAACCCGCTCAGCGGCTCGCGCTCGCCGCTCAACGTGTTGCTCGGGGCGAGTTTATCGTCGACCCTGAACTGGAAAAAGGCACTACAGAATTTCGTCAAGCCGGACGTAGTTTTAATCGCATGGTACAGGCGGTTAACCAGATGATCTCCGGCCAACAGCGCTTATTATCAGACATCTCCCATGAATTACGCTCACCGCTGACTCGCCTAAGAATGGCCAATGCCTTAGCCAGCCGTAAGCAAGGAGAGAGTAAAGAATTAGAAAGAATCGATACCGAAGCCCAACGTTTAGAACGAATGATCGGTGAGCTACTTGAACTGTCTCGCATGCAGACCAATAGTCATTTAAGTCGCGAAATACAGCCGTTGTCTAGCTTATGGGAAGCGTTGCTCGATGATGCACAGTTTGAGGCCGAGCAAATGCAAAAACAACTGCTCCTCGACCCGATTCCTGATCAATACATTTCTGGTAATCCACAATTATTGATGAGTGCGTTAGAAAATGTCGTCCGCAATGCAATTAACTATAGTCAGGATCGGATTCAAGTTAGCTTTCGTTGTGTGGCACAACAAATCATCATCACCGTTGAAGATGACGGACCTGGCGTTCCGGACAGCGAGCTGAATGAAATATTTCGACCATTTTACCGAGTATCAACCGCAAGAGACAGAGACAGCGGAGGAACGGGGCTCGGGTTAGCAATCACGGAAAGTGCCATTCGTCAGCATAGTGGTCAGGTTAGCGCGAGCCGAAGTGATCTTGGCGGCTTAAAAGTGCAAATCACCTTACCGATTCAACGGGATCAATGAGCGATGACGGTAAACCCATTCGATAAGATAAACATCTAAGCTTCGGTGCAGTATACTGATGCGCTCTATTGATAAGGAACCGTTCAACCATGTTTGACATCGCCCTCTATGAACCTGAAATCGCCCCTAATACGGGGAATATTATTCGCTTATCCGCTAATTGCGGCGCGAACTTACATTTAATAGAACCTTTAGGGTTTGATTTTGAGGAGAAAAAACTGCGCAGAGCCGGTTTAGATTATCATGACCTCACCCGAGTCACTCGCCATCAAAATTATCAAGCCTTTCTCGACTACTTAACGGCTCGTGGTGAATTTCGACTCTTTGCCTGCACCACAAAAACCACAGGACATCATGTTGATGCACAGTTTCAAGTTGGGGACGTATTACTGTTTGGCCCAGAAACGCGCGGCTTACCCGCCGACCTGATCCATAGCTTACCGATGAATCAACGCATTCGTATTCCAATGATGCCCAATGCTCGCAGTCTAAACTTATCCAATGCGGTAGCCATCATTGCCTTTGAAGCTTGGCGTCAATTGGGTTTTTCGGGAGCTCAATAAGCTACCCACCGAGTATTTAAGGAGAGGCGATCGATATTAACGCGTTTTCCATGCGTAATCTGAGATGATCAATCCGCCTCAACCTTAAGTGATACTAAAGGTGAAGTATGCTCACGATTCCGACAGCCAGAAACTACAAACCGACACTTTTGCAAACAAGCGATACGAAGAGCAGAGTAGAGCAGATAGCTTTAGACATAGACTGGATCGACAATAGACATTAACGCAGGAGAGAGCAATCACGACCAAGCCATGAAAAGATCAATGACAGCCATTAAAAAAATGACAGACAGCAAAAAGGCCGCCTAGGCGACCTTTAAATATTCTGATGAGTATCAGTAAATTATAGAGTTACAACTTGAGCAGCTTGTAAACCTTTTTGGCCGTTTTCAACGACGAATGATACTTTTTGACCTTCGATAAGAGTTTTGAAACCCTCAGAAGCGATTGCGTTGAAGTGTACAAACACATCCGCGCCGCCGTTGTCTTGAGATAGGAAACCAAAACCTTTAGTTTCGTTGAACCACTTTACTGTACCAGTTGCTTTGTTAGACATAATTTGTCCCTTATATAGAATTCATTGGATTACTGCGCAAATGCGCAAGGTGCTGAAGCATGAATTATTTAATGTAGCTAATCATGTAAGGGAAATATTAGGATAACAACTTTTACGATGGGATTCTAAGAATTTACTTTTACTTTTGATTTTCATTAATAACTCTTAACTATAGAGCCAGATAACTATAAGGGTTTCCTTCTCATTAAGCAAACGTTTTATTCAAAAATAACCAAATAAAATCGAATCTCCAGACAGATCAATCAATTGAGTCGATTCGAGTCGTCCCGCGGATGATCCTTTTGTTCTTTATACTCATACTCACCATCAAACGTCTCCCCCTCGGCGTTCGGTCGAGATTGTGATGATTGATGGGAAAACGAGTCAGGACCACTCATGGTATTCACAACCAAATAGCCCATTAAGTAATGAGCCAAACGCGCCCTTGGAATAGGCAGCAAAACGAGCATGCCTATTCCATCTGTAATAAATCCAGGCGTCAGTAATAAAACACCGGCGACAGCTAACAACATACCTTCGATGATTTGCTGTGCCGGCACTTCACCCCGTTGAAGGCGCTGCTGGACGGACAGAAACGTCAAGACACCTTGACTACGCACCAGTATCGCCCCAACCAAAGCTGTAAATAGGATTAAAGCAAGCGTTGGCCATAAGCCTAACAAACCACCGAGCTGAATCAGCACCGCAATTTCAATGATTGGCAAAGCAATAAATAAACATAATAAAATAAGCAACCTAGCTTCTCCTTAACTGAGCCCGACTTTACCTGACTGCACTGCTCAGCCGTTTGTTGATGAGCCAATGGGAATCCTCGTTCACCACTGAACGTTTTTCAAATTAACGTGATGACCACGGAACTGCAACCTTGTTAGGTCATCAGCCGGTCATTTCTCATCACCCATCAGACTATTCTAACCATCTATGGTTGATGAATCATACGATTACGAGGTTCACCCAACACCACTCTCGATTAGGCCAACAAACATTCCATAAAATAATTCTTATTTTCAATATCTTAACTTTCTATTAAACCAATTCACTCAAACCGTGAGATCTTAGCTAAAGATCCTAAACCTCTCCGGAGTTATGCACCGGAAAGGTGATCCAGTTCCTATTTTTTATCTACTGGTCAAGTATGATTAGCGAAGAAGTCAGGACAGATTTTCCCAGCCAACCATTCTGGTGAACGGATTCTTAAGACAGAGATGGCTAAGTGTGACTAATCAGAACAATTATCTTAAGGATCCTGTGATGGCTACCCTATCTGAAACCCCTATTACCAACCAAGCAACCCGCATCGAAGAAGACCTGCTCGGCGAACGCCATGTTCCTGCTGATGCTTATTATGGTATCCATACCCTGCGGGCGATAGAAAACTTCAATATTTCTAATGTTACGATCTCAGATGTCCCTGAATTTGTTCGTGGCATGGTCATGACCAAAAAAGCGGCCACGCTCGCTAATAAAGAGCAAGGCGTGATCCCTAAAGATGTCGCTAACTATATTATTCAAGCGTGTGATCTGATTTTGGAAACCGGCAAGTGTATGGATCAATTCCCTTCCGACGTTTTCCAAGGTGGCGCAGGCACTTCAGTCAATATGAACACCAATGAAGTGATTGCTAACGTAGCCCTTGAACTGATGGGTAAAGAAAAAGGTCAATACCAATTTATTAACCCCAATGATCACGTTAATAAAAGTCAATCCACCAACTGTGCGTATCCAACCGGATTCCGAATCGCCGTTTACAACAGTATTCTCAAACTGATTGAATCGATTGAATACATCAAAGGTGCTTTTGAACTTAAAGCCGTTGAGTTTAAACAGATTCTCAAAATGGGGCGTACTCAGCTCCAAGACGCCGTACCGATGACCGTTGGTCAAGAGTTCCATGCGTGGGCCGTGACGCTGAACGAAGAGATCCGCGCTCTGCAATACACCTCTAAGTTATTATTAGAAGTTAACCTTGGTGCGACGGCCATCGGCACCGGTTTAAATACCGCTCCAGGCTATCAAGCATTAGCAATAAAATATTTAGGCGAAGTCACTGGCCTAGAAGTGGTACCTGCTGAAGACTTAATTGAAGCAACGTCCGACTGCGGTGCTTACGTAATGACTCATGGCGCGCTGAAACGCTTAGCAATGAAGCTTTCGAAAATCTGTAACGATTTGCGCTTGCTCTCTTCTGGCCCTCGTGCGGGTTTCAATGAACTGAACTTACCTGAATTACAAGCGGGTTCATCGATCATGCCGGCCAAAGTTAACCCGGTTATCCCTGAAGTGGTTAACCAAGTGTGCTTTAAAGTCTTCGGTAATGACAACACCATTACTTATGCCGCTGAAGCGGGTCAATTACAGCTTAACGTAATGGAGCCAGTGATTGCTCAAGCGATGTTTGAGTCTATCTCCTTGCTTTCTAACGCGTGCGTTAACCTGCGTGATAAGTGTGTCGATGGCATTACGGTCAACAAAGAGGTTTGTGAAGGCTATGTGTTTAACTCGATCGGCATCGTCACTTACCTTAACCCTTACATCGGCCACCATGAAGGTGACATCGTTGGTAAAATCTGTGCCGAAACGGGCAAAAGCGTCCGTGAGGTCGTACTGGAGCGTGGCTTGCTCACTGAAGAAGAGTTGGACGATATTTTCTCAGTCGACAACTTGATGTACCCTAAATACAAGGCAAAACGTTACGAGTAATTCGATTTACTCTACAAGAAGGCTCTGATTCAGAGCCTTCTTGGTTTTTGCCAGATGGAAAGTCGCCAAAACTTATTCTAAATCATGGTAATTAATTAAAAGCGTTGGCTACCTTCCATTGATACTAAAAAATAAGATAAACCTATGAATTCACAGCCTTGCGTTAGCTTAACACTGGGCGGTAAAGCGGATTTTCCCATAATCTTTTAGGAGTATAAGATGTTCATAATTGAGTTCCTTATCGTATTAGGATGTATCCTAATCGGGGCAAGGATTGGTGGTATCGGACTGGGTGTCATGGGGGGGATTGGTCTTGCCATTCTCAGTTTTGTGTTTGGTATGCGTCCAACCAGTCCACCGATTGATGTGATGCTGATGATCATGGCGGTGGTGGCAGCGGCGGCTTCCATGCAAGCCGCCGGCGGCTTAGATTACTTAATCAAAATCGCCAGTAACATCTTGCGCAAAAATCCTCGTCATATCACTTTCATCGCCCCATTAGTCACTTACTTTTTTACCATGATGGCTGGAACTGGACACGTAGCCTACTCGGTATTACCCGTGATCGCAGAAGTCAGTCGTCGTAGTGGTATTCGCCCAGAGCGTCCGCTTGGTATGGCAGTCATCGCATCACAGTTTGCGATTGTGGCTAGCCCTATCGCGGCCGCCGTCGTGGCATTAGTGGCCTTCTTAGAACCGCAAGGGATCACCTTGGGTAACGTATTGATCGTCACCATTCCAAGTACTTTCCTTGGCCTTGCCTGTGCTTGTATTTTTGTCAATAAAATCGGTAAAGAGCTGAAAGACGATCCAGAATATCAACGTCGTCTACAAGACCCTGAGTTCCGTGCAGAAATGGAACAAGAGATGAAAGTGGAAGATATTCAAATCACGCCACAGGCCAAAACATCGGTTTCTCTGTTCCTATTTGGTGCGATTATCGTGGTCTTTATGGGCGCGATTCCTAGCTTGCGTCCGCACTTTGATGGCTCACCAATGGGCATGGCACATACGATTGAAATCGTGATGCTATCCATTGCAGCCCTGATCATCCTGATTTGTAAACCGGACGGCAATACCATTACTCAAGGCTCTGTATTCCATGCCGGGATGCGCGCAATCGTGGCCATTTTCGGTATCGCTTGGCTAGGTGATACCTTCATCGCGGGTCACGGCGATATGGTGAAAGAAGCGGTATCTGGTCTGGTTGAAGTTGCGCCATGGACCTTTGCTTTTGCCCTATTTGGACTATCGGTGATGGTCAATAGCCAAGGAGCCACCACAGCAGTATTGGTGCCGGTTGCGATTACCTTAGGCTTACCACCTGCAATCATCATTGCGGTGTTCGTCGCGGTTAACGGATATTTCTTTATTCCGAACTACGGCCCGATCATTGCGTCGATTGACTTTGACCGCACAGGGACAACGCGGATCGGTAAGTACATCTTTAACCACAGCTTTATGCTGCCGGGTTTATTGAGCATGATCTTCAGTATCGGTTTTGGTTTAGTCTTAGCGAATATTTTCCTCTAATTTTCATACTAACCATCATCAAAGGGAGCTCAGGCTCCCTTATTATTTTTGATATAAATCAAACAAACTTCGATTAATTCAACTGATCATACCCATTATCAAAAGTGCATAATATTTCTTCCTGAACGTTCTAAATAATCAATCCTGTAGCGCAAGCTTACTGTTTAGGCACAACTGACCAAGATGAGTCTAAAAATAGAGTAGTCTTTGAGAATATTATTTCATTATTCATAAACAAATACCCTAAAAAAAATAATCAACATTCTCTCGCCTTTTATATCTAAGAATATTATGTGAAGCAAAGCCAAGATAATAAAACTTACTATCTTTAAAATAAAACCCATTAAAGCATCCGTCTAAAAACCTCACTCAACATTTTAATATCATATATTTCATTTAATTCACTGATTAATAAAAGCCATGCTGTTTGATTAAAAAGTGAATATTAGCCACCAAGCACATTTAGGCCAGATTATCTAAATGTAAGGAGAACGCTATGACAAGCCAAACTTTACCAACGGACCATAAGAAAGGCTTTTTTGCTAACTTAAAGTTTCCCTCTGCCTATACCATTTTATTTTTACTGATTGCCTTTGTGGCATTACTCACGTGGATAGTCCCTGCTGGTCAATATGAACGAACCATGAATGCCGAGCTCGGTAAAGAAGTGCCGATTGCGGGCACTTATGCTCCAACCGAAGGTAATCCACAGGGTGTGATTGATGTACTTCTCGCTCCCATTGATGGTTTTTATGATCATACGACTTACGAAGCGGCGGCGATTGATGTTTCGTTATTTATCCTCATCATCGGCGGTTTTCTTGGCTTGGTGACTAAAACGGGAGCGATTGACGCAGGTATTGAACGAGTCACCTCGCGCTTACAAGGGCGAGAGGAATTAATGATCCCCATCCTGATGGCACTCTTTGCCGCGGGAGGCACCATCTACGGCATGGCAGAAGAGTCACTCCCCTTCTATACCCTATTAGTGCCAGTGATGATGGCAGCTCGTTTTGACCCAGTGGTCGCAGCGGCAACCGTATTACTAGGGGCTGGCATTGGTACTTTAGGTTCCACCATTAACCCCTTCGCGACCGTGATTGCCGCCAACGCAGCGGGGATTCCTTTTACCGACGGCATTTTCCTGCGTCTTGCGATTTTATTAGTCGGCTGGATCATCTGTGTCATGTACGTGATGCGCTATGCGAAAATGGTTCGTGCCGATCAAAGTAAGTCGATTGTTTACGATAAATATGAAGAAAACCAAGCACACTTTTTAGGTAACCGTAGCGGAGAAAGCTTAGTTTTTACTACCACTCGCAAAATTATTTTAGCTATTTTTGCCCTCTCCTTTGCCGTGATGATTTACGGTGTATCCGTCGCCGGCTGGTGGATGGCCGAAATATCGGCGATGTTCTTGGGTTCAACGATTCTGATTGGTCTTGTAGCCAGAATGAGCGAAGAAGAATTCACCACTAGCTTTATTGATGGTGCACGTGATTTGCTTGGCGTCGCGTTAATCATCGGGATTGCGCGTGGTATTGTCGTGGTGATGGACCGGGGCATGATCACTGATACGATACTCAATTCAGCTGAGCATATCGTGACTGGATTATCGTCAGTGATGTTTATTAACGTGATGTACTGGCTAGAGATTTTATTGTCGTTCTTAGTGCCATCGTCTTCTGGTCTAGCCGTGTTAACCATGCCAATCATGGCGCCACTGGCCGATTTTGCCGGCGTCAGTCGCGATCTGGTAGTGACGGCATACCAATCTGCATCAGGGATAGTTAACCTCGTCACACCAACGTCTGCAGTGGTGATGGGCGGCTTAGCCATTGCCCGCGTTCCTTATATACGCTGGATAAAATGGGTCGCGCCATTACTGGGGATTTTGTGTGTATTGATTATGATTATGCTCAGCATTGGTGTGTTACTTTAAAGGTTCACGTGAACGCCGCTTAATCAACGTCATCCTAGCCATAACAAAACAATAAAATCATTGCTTGATAATATTCTTACTCTGCAAAGCCGCACGCTATCTGGTGCGGCTTTTTGCTTTCCTACTATCCCCTATCGTCATGTTGCCAACAACGATCTGACTTGCGATTAATTATACCCTTCCTATTTGAAGCTGCAGCGGTGTTGGCTACGTCCGTTCACCCCAATCACATAGTTTGCCTATGCTTATGGGGATTCACTCACTTGCCACCTACCTGCAATTTCAACTCGTTTGGGTATAGTTTTATTTATCAAACCATGAATTAAATTAATCCATTAATTCTAGACTCCCGTAAATCACCAGCAATTTACAATTGTTCTAGATCAATCTTTCCTCGCTTATTTTGTTAACATTAGGGAAAATAAAACCATAAAAACCGTTACCTAATCCCGAATAGTGAATAAATTCGCCACTCTAATACCACCCAACACTTTTATGGTTTGCATAATATTTCCAAATCAAATGCTATCAGACTGAAAACTGGCTGATGAACAATAATAAAAAGCATTTTATTCCATAAAAAACCATTAAAAAACCGCCGATTTAAACGTTATCAAATGAATAATATTTGTTAATAACTCATCTAAAATGGCAAATTAATATAAAAAGTAAACTGTGAGCCACATCCAAGAAAGAACATCCACACAAGGTAATATAAAACACAGAACAAAGAGATGAATTTAAATATAAATTTCAATCTCCCTCATACACCCTACAAAATAATTATACCTTTAGTTAATTAAGGTATACAAAATAAGAGAGATACGATTATGAGTAAGTTATACGTAGGTTCTGAAGTAGGTCAATTACGCCGCGTTTTAATTCATCGTCCACGACGTGCATTAACTCATTTAACCCCCTCTAACTGTCACGACTTATTATTTGATGATGTGTTAGATATTGAACGTGCAGGTAAAGAGCACGATATTTTTGCACAAACCCTCCGCGATCAAGGTGTTGAGGTTTTGCTGCTAACGAATTTGCTTGCCGAAACCCTCGATGTCAGTGAAGCCAAAGAGTGGCTGTTGCATACGCAAATCTCAGATAATCGTTTTGGACCAACGTTTGCCAACGATGTTCGCTGCTTCCTTAATGATTTACCGCATATTGAATTAGCTAAAATCCTAACCGGTGGCTTGTCTTACGGCCAGTTCCCGATGCAATCATCGTCTATCTTACAATCGATGCATAAAGCCGATGATTTCATTATTAAACCACTACCTAACCATTTATTTACTCGCGATACCTCGTGCTGGGTATACGGTGGCGTCTCCATTAACCCGATGGCGAAAGTCGCTCGTCAGCGTGAAACTAACCATCTCAGAGCAATCTATCGCTGGCACCCAACCTTCGCTGGCCAAGACTTCATCAAATATTTCGGTGATGAACAACGCAACTACGATAAGTCTACCATCGAAGGCGGCGACGTTTTAGTCATCGGACGCGGCGCGGTGTTAATCGGCATGTCAGAGCGCACTACGCCACAAGGGGTGGAACAACTGGCTTCAGCACTGTTTAAACACGGTCAAGCCAAACAAGTGATTGCCCTTGAGTTACCTCAAGAACGCTCTTGTATGCATCTCGATACCGTCATGACTCACATGCGTGAAGATACCTTCTCTGTCTATCCAAATGTGATTCCAGATGATGTGAAATGTTGGAGCTTAACCGGCGATGCTTCTGGCAAAGTTAAAGCCACTCAACAAGCCTCTTACATTCATACCATCGAGCGCGCACTGGGTGTTGATAAGTTACAAATGATCACCACCGGCGGCGATAGCTTCGAAGCAGAACGCGAGCAATGGAACGACGCCAACAACGTACTAACGGTTCGCCCAGGCGTCGTTATTGGTTATGAGCGCAATACTTACACCAATGAGAAATACGATAAAGCAGGCATCACCGTGCTGCCTATCCCAGGTGATGAATTAGGTCGTGGCCGTGGTGGCGCTCGCTGCATGAGCTGCCCTATTGAACGTGATGACATCTAAGTTAGGGCGAGTGATATGGAAGGAGATTTCTCCTTCCATCCATCAACGAGAGAAATGACCATGACAAAACAAACTGTTGTCGTCGCCTTAGGAGGCAATGCCTTACTTCGTCGCGGCGAGCCATTAGAAGCGGATGTTCAACGCCACAATATTCAGATTGCCGCGCAAGCCATCGCGAAAGTGGCCGAGCACTACAATGTGGTACTGGTGCACGGTAATGGCCCACAAGTCGGATTATTAGCACTACAAGGGCTAGAGTACAAAAAAGTTAACCCGTATCCACTTGACGTATTGGGCAGTGAAACTCAAGGCATGATTGGTTATATGCTGATGCAAGAGTTTAAAAACCTACTTCCAGAACGCAACGTGACTTGTATGTTGACTCAAATGACCGTTGATGCCAATGACCCTGCGTTTGCCAATCCAACCAAACCGATTGGCCCGGTTTATCAAGCCGAAGAAGCGCGAGCTTTGGCAGAAAAATACCATTGGACAGTAAAACCTGATGGCCAGTATTTCCGCCGTGTGGTGCCAAGCCCACTACCAACGGGGATTGTTGAACATCAAGCCATCAATACCTTGATTGCCGATGGACATTTAGTGATTTGTACCGGCGGTGGCGGCATTCCAGTTAAGTACCAGCAAGGCAAACTAGTGGGCGTTGAAGCGGTGATCGATAAAGACATGTCAGCCGCCTTTCTCGCCAAACAAATTGGCGCCGATGCATTGCTTATTTTAACCGATGCCGATGCGGTTTATCTCGACTGGGGAAGCCCAACTCAACATGCTTTGCGTCAAGCAACGCCAAGTGAATTAGCGGCTTATCAATTTGACGAAGGGTCTATGGGACCGAAAATTCAAGCTTCCTGTGAATTTATTAAACAAGGTGGCCGTCTGGTAGGCATTGGAGCTCTGGAAGACGCGGTAGCCATTTTAGAAGGTCAAGCGGGGACCAATATCATTCGTGACCATTAAACACTAGGTTTCAGGCTGGATGACAACCTCCCACCAATCTAGGTTGTCACCACGTCAATCAGCGAAATACTCAGCGCTCGCACACATCATGCTAGCGCCTAAAACGAGGATAACATCATGGCTTTTAATTTACGTAACCGTAACTTCCTAAAACTGCTTGATTTCACACCAAGAGAGATCCAGCATCTATTAGATTTATCGATTGAGCTGAAAAAAGCCAAATACAATGGCTATGAACAGCCTCGCCTGAAAGGCAAAAATATTGCCTTAATTTTCGAAAAAACCTCGACCCGCACTCGCTGCGCCTTTGAAGTCGCGGCTTTTGATCAAGGCGCGCAAGTCTCCTACCTTGGCCCTTCTGGCTCACAGATTGGCCACAAAGAATCGATGAAAGACACCGCTCGCGTACTAGGTCGGATGTATGATGGGATTGAGTACCGTGGTTTTGGCCAAGAGATTGTCGAAGAACTCGGCCAATACGCTGGCGTTCCGGTATGGAATGGCCTAACCGATGAGTTCCACCCAACGCAAATTCTTGCTGACTTTATGACCATGCTCGAACACGGCCGTGGTAAAGCACTGCATCAAATCAAATTTGCTTATTTAGGCGATGCGCGCAATAACATGGGTAACTCGTTAATGGTCGGCGCTGCGAAAATGGGCATGGACATTCGCCTCGTCGCGCCAAAAGCATTCTGGCCAACAGAATCACTGGTTGCTACTTGCCGCGCAATTGCTGAAGAAACGGGAGCAAAAATCACCCTAACTGAAGATGTGCAAGAAGGCGTCATGGGTTGTGATTTCCTCTACACCGATGTTTGGGTCTCGATGGGCGAAGCCAAAGAAGCGTGGGCCGAGCGCATCCAGTTAATGCTGCCTTATCAAGTCAATATGGACATGCTTAAAGCTACAGGTAATCCGCATGTCAAATTCATGCACTGTTTACCGGCATTCCACGGTGAAGATACCACGGTCGGCAAAGAGTTGGCCCAAGCTTACCCAGAGCTAAAACAAGGGGTTGAAGTCACTAATGAAGTGATCGAATCAGAACATTCGATTGTGTTTGACGAAGCAGAAAACCGGATGCACACCATTAAAGCGGTGATGGTAGCCACCCTCGGTGACTGATCGATAACCCTTTATCTTCCTCTCACTACATCACGAGCCGAAGTCCGGCTCGTGATTTTCCCTACCTCGTTGTTCATCCATTTAAACAACTAACTAATCATCATAATGCAGTTTTTTATTTGGTGATCTGCCGCAATAAGCCGTAAATCAATAAGTGATATGCTCAACTCCAGAATGATGTTTGCTTAATCGTTAAACGAGGGCACGACCGTGAACCGAACCATCCCTGACATTGATGCTGATGAACGCTCATTAACCGCGGCCTGCAAGAGGCTGCTACAACAGCAAAGCTTCGCCAATCAACATGAATTACGCGAGCGCTTAGTTGAACTGGGGTTTGAAGGCGTAAGCCAATCAACCGTATCACGCTTACTTTCTCAGCTCGGCGTGGTCAAAATCCGTAATGCTTGTGGCAAAAAAGTTTATTGCATCACGGTAGAAACCGCACCAGTACGCGTTGAATCTTCGATTGCTTCGCAAATTGAATTTATTACTCACAACCAATCCGTCGTGGTGGTCAAGACCCATCCGGGCAGCGCTCAGTTAGTTGCTCGTTTGGTTGATATCGATCCGCACAGCGAAATCATTGGTACCGTGGGCGGTAATGATACCGTACTCGTGATTCCGCGCGACGCCAATCGTGTCGAAGCCTGTGAGCGGATTGTCAAAAGTCGCTTAGGGGTGGCTTAAGCCCAGCGCTGCACTGTATCTTCCAACCCGTTGTCTATATAGTAAAGCCAATCGTGTTTTGGATATTGTAGTGATGATGCGTCTATTTATTTCTCTTTTACTGCTGCTGAGTACGGCAATCAGTACGCCGGCATTGGCCACATTGACCGTTAATCCCTCATTTGAGTTAAACGGAGCATCGCGCTTTGCTCCGGTCGATCAAGCCTTTCCGCTGTCTTTTTTCCAACAAGCTGATCAACTATTTTTAGATTGGCAGATCAAGCCAGGGTACTATTTATATCAAAGTAGCCTAACCATTGAGGCTAAAAACGCCCAGTTGGCCGATTACGTGTTGCCGCAAGCACAGCCGTATCATGATGAATTTTTTGGCGATGTGATGATTTATGATACGCCACTGTCGATAAACGTATCACTGAACAATGCCCAATCTGGTGCTACATTGACCGTGCGCTATCAAGGCTGCGCCGCCGCAGGTTTTTGTTACCCACCTGAAACTCGGGTTATTGATCTGGAACCCGTCATCGCCCAAGCATCCAGCGAATCTATCTCTAGCTCAACCGTTAACGAAACCAACCTTGCCACTTCACAACAAGATTCTTTAGCGAATCGATTAGCCCACAGTGCTTGGACTCCGCTACTGTTTTTATTACTCGGTATTGGCTTGGCTTTTACCCCATGCGTATTACCCATGTACCCAATTTTAACCAGTATCGTACTTGGTGGCGGAGCTATCTCACAACGCCGCGCATTGCTGCTAAGTGTGGTCTATGTGCAAGGGATGGCGTTGACCTACACCTTATTGGGTTTAGTGGTAGCTTCTGCGGGTTTACAATTTCAAGCCGCTTTGCAGCACCCTTATGTCCTGATGACATTGAGTGTCTTATTTGTCGCCTTAGCGTTATCGATGTTTGGTTTATACAGTTTGCAACTGCCAAGTAGCGTGCAAACTTGGCTAAGTAGCTTAAGTCAGCGCCAACAAGGTGGACGGCTTGGCGGCGTGTTTATGATGGGCGCAATTTCGGGTTTAGTCTGCTCTCCTTGCACCACAGCTCCTTTATCGGGAGCCTTGCTCTACGTGGCACAAAGTGGTGATTTGGTCACGGGGGGCGTCGCGCTCTACGCATTGGCCTTAGGCATGGGAATTCCCTTAATCGCTGTCGCCGTATTCGGTAACCAGTTATTGCCGAAAGCAGGGGATTGGATGAATCGCATCAAGATCTTGTTTGGTTTTGTGCTGCTCGCTGCACCCATTTTCCTACTGGAGAGAATTATCCCTAGCTTATGGAGCACGGTCTTATGGTCGGCGTTAGGACTAAGCGCATTCGGTTGGCTCTATCATGCAAAAAACAGCTTACCTTTTGCAGGTTGGAAACAAAGCCTGATAGGGATCATCGCTATCCTCGGCTTATTATTCTCAGCTCAACCACTGCTGAGTTATTGGCTGAATCCCAATCATTACAGCGCTCAGCAAGCTAACATTCAGTTTCAACCGATTAAAACCGTCGAACAGCTTAATCAAGCTTTGCTCGACGCTAAAACAGCTGGAAAACCGGTGATGCTCGATTTTTACGCTGACTGGTGTGTCGCGTGTAAAGAATTTGAGCGTTATACCTTTCACCAGCCCGCCGTTGAAGCGCAGCTAAAAAACTTTGTATTACTGCAAGTGGATGTCACCCGCAGTGAGCCGGAAGATTTTGAACTCTTACAGCATCTACAAGTACTTGGTTTGCCGACTATCGATTTCTGGGATGGACAAGGAAACCGACTACCTCAAGCGCGTATTACCGGCTTTATGGCCGAACATCCTTTTCTTGCTCACCTAGAAAAGTTTCAACGCTAATCGGCTTGGCAGATAAATCATCGTTGATTTATCTGCCATCTTTATTTCCCTAATTAAATATCTCTCCCTTTTTTGTGATACCACACGCCGTTTACGATAATCATAACCAGAGAGCAACTTTCAACATCCAAGCATTTCCTTGGCCAATAAGACTATTGCTGTAAATTTTCTTCAGCTCATCCCCCTTGCTCATCCTGCAAAGTGTGCGCTTATCGAACGCCATTCAACCTACCAAACGTGATAATGGTTCGTAGACGGTGATTTTTATCGCTCTAAAAAATCTTTACCGCGGTAGCTCACATTTTGTAGAGGTTACTTATCCCTAGCATATCCAGTGAACTCATAACCTCACTAATTCTATGAAATTTTTAATTAATTTTTTATAGATTAGATAGAAAACTAGGGACTTAGAACGTGAACAAACCTAACTTTTCGGCATTAAGTAAAGCCATACTGCCCATTTTGGCAGGCGGCTTACTGGTCGGTTGTAACTCGTCATCGGATGATAATATCGCCGCAGAAGCACAAACGGTCACCGTTTTTTATAAAGCTGACCCCACATTACGCAGTCAAACTAGCGATAACGATCTTTATCAGGGGCTCACTCTCCACGTATGGAACGATAACCATTGTCGAGCCTATGCAGGAAGCAATACCGAGTGGAACAATAGTCTCGTTCCTAATGGGATTGATGCCACCTTCGGAGCTTACTGGCACCTACCCTACAGGCAAGATGCTTCGCAATGCATCAATATGATCCCTCACTTTGGTAACGATAAACCACTGGGTGAACTTGATACGAAAATTGACTTAACCCAACTAGGGGAAAATGCCAGCGTCTATACTCAACAAGGAGTAGCTGCCGTTTACCCTGAGTTAATTGCTAGAAGTCACTTAAAACAAGATACATTACGTATTTACCTTAATAGCCAAGATGGTGACGAAAGCGATTTTACACTACATGTTTGGAACGCCGGCGAATGCAGCAGTTACGATGCCGGAGACACAAGCTGGCCGGGACTCCGCCCTTCTGGATTCAGTCCAACCTATGGCGCTTATTGGGACTTACCCATCAACAACAATGGTGATTGTATAAACCTTATCGCCAATACTAACGGCAATGGCGATTATCAAACCGATAACTTAAAGTTTGAGTTTGCTCAACAAGGGGTGATTGGAGCGATTGGGATGCTATTTAAAGGCACCAATAAAGTCTTTTATCAACCATTAGCACGCTTGCCACAAGGCCAAGTGGATGTCATCGGTGCCAGTGCTATATTTGCTGACGCTAAGACTTTGTTAGTCGGCAATAAAGAGGCAACCTCAGTAACACTCTATCATTCAGCGCAAGGTGAGCTTAGTTTTGATTCCGCCAATAAATCGGTAACTGGTTTTGATAGCAAGTTCACCTCTAAGCTTAGAGCCGCCCATGATTGGACATCAGATAAACCACATCTCAAAGATGACTTTGTTGGTTTTAGTTTTGACTATAGCGAAGAGCAATTGAAACAATTAGTCAAAGGTCAGCTCTGGTTAGTCGCCAGTGATAATCAAGGAGTAATTCAAGTCACAGAAGTGCAACCCGCCAGTGCCTTAGATGCTCTCTATGCCGATGAGGCTGTCAAGTTGCCATACGGCGCACTAACGAATGGCAATACAACCACTTTCCGTCTCTGGGCGCCAACCGCTCAATCCGTCAAGCTGCTCCCTTATGGTGCTGATAAAAAAGCCCAAACGCCTATAAAAATGGAATTTGATGCTAAATCCGGCAGTTGGTCAGTAGAAGACACCAACCTCAAGCATGGCGATTTTTATCGCTATCAAGTAACGGTTTATCATCCAGCCACGGATAAAGTGGAAAGCTATGAAGTTACGGACCCGTATTCACTTAGCTTGGCGATGAACTCACAATATAGCCAAGTGGTGGATCTCTATCATCCTGACCTTAAACCTGCCGGTTGGGATGACTTAAAAGCGCCTCATCCGCAAGCTAACCCTGCTCAGTTTGTGCTTTATGAAGCCCATGTGCGCGATTTCTCCGCTTTAGATGACAGCACACCGAAAGCCCACCGTGGTAAATATACGGCTTTTGCTCAGCCAGACACCGTACCGGTTAAGCATTTAAAGGCGTTAGTGGACTCAGGCGTTACTCACCTGCACCTATTACCTGTGTTTGATATTGCTACCATTAATGAAGACCCAACCAAAGTAGCCGATATTGATCAGCCATTTAGCAAACTGTGTCAATTACAGCCCGCGGTGCAAAACGATCGTGATTTTGGTAGTTATTGTAGCGGTAACATGACCATTTCGGCAGTATTCCATCAGTTAAAAGGCGATGACCATAAACAAAACCCTGTGGTGCAACGCCTCAATGGCTTTGTGCGCGATGTCGATAGCTTTAACTGGGGGTATGATCCTTTCCACTTTACCGTTCCCGAAGGCTCATACTCAACCAACCCTGATGGCACAACGCGCATTAAAGAGTTCCGTCAGATGGTGATGGCGGTGAAACGAGACATTGGTATGAACATGGTTATGGATGTTGCCTATAACCACACCAATGAAGCTGGCGTCTCAGATAAGTCGGTACTCGATAAAATTGTCCCTTGGTATTACCAGCGCTTGAACGAGTTTTCTGGTCAAGTAGAAACCTCTACCTGCTGCTCGAATACCGCGCCAGAAAATCGGATGTTTGCGAAATTAATTGATGATTCGATTTATACCTGGACCAAAGCATACAAAATTGATGCCTTCCGTTGGGATTTAATGGGCCATCATCCACTTACGCAAATTGTCCATACGTTAGAAGTGGCACGAGAGGTCAACCCTGATGTCTACTTCTATGGTGAAGGTTGGAATTTTGGTGAAGTGGCCAATGATCGCCAATTCAAGCAAGCCAGCCAAGCTAACTTAGCCGGTACGGGGATCGGTTCATTCTCGGATCGGCTACGGGATGCCGTGCGTGGCGGCGGTCCCTTTGATAGTCAAGATTCCCTACGTAGTAACCAAGGCTTTGGTAATGGCATCTATGTTCTGCCCAATGATCTAGCGGCAAGCGATAACCGTGCCACCGCACTACATTTGGCGGATACTGTACGGGTCGGTATGGCTGGTAACTTAAAAGCGTTTCCCTTTATTGACCGTCACGATAACTTGATTACAGGTCATGATCTTAATTACAACGGCCAGCCCACAGGCTATGCGCAAGATGCTTGGGAAATCCAGAACTACGTTTCCAAACATGATAATCAAACCTTATGGGACAATAACCAATTCAAGATTGCCTATACCGTTACCACCGCCGATCGCGTGCGCATGCAGGCGGTGAGCTTATCCACGGCGATATTAGGCCAAGGGGTACCGTTTATTCATATGGGTAGCGAGATCTTGCGCTCTAAATCGATGCAGCGTGACTCTTACGACTCTGGTGATTGGTATAACCGCGTCGATTTTACTATGGAAAGCCACAACTGGAATATCGGCTTACCACGTGAAGATAAAGATGGCGAGAACTGGTCGATGATTGAAGCGGTGATAACCGGAGCAGGCACTAACGCTCAGCCAGATAAAGCTGATATGGAAACCATGCAAGGTTATTTCCATGAGCTGGTTCAATTACGTGCTTCATCCGGCCTGTTCACTCTGGGTAAAGGGGAAACCATTATCGATAGAGTTCAATTCCACAACACGGGTAGTGAGCAGATTGCAGGTGTGATTGTCATGAGCATGGATAATAGTGGTGAGCGTTTTGATGGTGCGATTGATGCCGAGCGTCAAGGTTTGGTGGTGGTGATTAACGCCTCGCCAGAAGCTTTAGCACACTTTGCCAACTTTGACGCTACTGGCTATCAGCAGCACAGCATTCAGCAAGATGCTGGCGCGAAATCGATTGGTGCGGGAGCCAATGTCAATAACGGTAAGTTATCGGTTCCGGCTTGGTCTGTGGCGGTATTTGAGAAACTGGCCAGCTAATAGGCTAAAAAAGTAGCTCGTAAACGAAGCCTATTATTAAGCGTCAAGTGCTTACCCATTTGACGCTTTTTTCATTGAGCACAATAAAAAGGCGATACAGTTCAGACTTTTAGTTCATCGCCATTGTGACTATCAACAAACAAGACAATAATTTCTGTAACTAAATGTTCAAAAGTAATTAACGTCATGGATTCGACCTACACCATTATTATCGCTGATGATCACCCATTGTTTCGTAATGCGCTGTTTCAATCCGTGCATATGGCGATCAGCGGGGCTCATTTGCTTGAAGCAGATTCATTAGACGCTTTATTGAGCTTATTAAGCCAGCAAGCGGATGTTGACCTACTGCTGCTCGACCTGAAAATGCCCGGAGCTAATGGCATGTCAGGCTTGATTCAATTGCGCGCGCTTTACCCTGAGTTACCCATCGTGGTTATTTCTGCCAGTGACGAATCAGCGATAGTCTCTCAAGTCAAACATCATGGTGCGTTTGGTTTTATTCCTAAATCGAGCGATATGCGCAGCTTGATCAGCGCCCTTAATCAGGTACTCAATGGCGAACCTTATTTCCCCGCAGGATTAGCGGATATGCCTAATCAAGGCAATGATTTAGCCGAGAAAATAGCCACCCTCACCCCTCAACAATACAAAGTGCTCGGTATGCTATCGGATGGTTTACTCAACAAACAAATTGCCTACGAACTCAATGTCTCCGAAGCCACCATCAAAGCGCATATGACGGCCATTTTTCGCAAGCTCAACGTTACGAATCGCACCCAGGCCGTCATTTTACTGAAGCAATTAGATAACTAAGCCAGTGATAAAATAGCCCCTTGCTACTGGAAGCCGCTGGGGTGTTGGCGACGGCTCACATAACTAGGCAGTTAATTTTCAGCTAAGCTCTCTTCTGGCGGTAACCGCAGGCCAACTTTAGTCACTTGCCAATCGACCACATCCGCGACTACCCACTGCAAACCGTACCATTCAAAATAGTCCCCCAATACAGGGCTGTTACCTAACTGCTCAGCAACCAGCTCTTTCAACGTCAGACTTGCCGATTGCTCACCTAAATCTAAACCGTACAACAAGGCGACATCGACCAACTTGGTATTAATGTCCAAGAAAAAATCACCAAAAAAGCGAGCTAACGAGGCTTTTTCTGGCGCTTCGCTAAACAATTGGCTTAAGGCTGGAAGATCCCTCTCTTGTCCTAACACACAAAGCGTATCTGCTTCTTGTAATGTTGTGCTCCCAGATGGGTGAAGCAGTTGTTGATCGCGAAACACTGCGACTATTCGAGTACCTTTAGGCATAAACAAGTTACGTAGCGGTTCACCGATACACCATTTATCTTCTTTGAGTTTATAGACAAACAGTTCCCATTGACTGGTAGGGAATACTTCAACTCCTGTACGATAGATAGGCTCAGGTTTAGGAGGCAGTTCAACCTTGGCTAAGCTCATGGCTTTAGTTAACGAACCACCCTGCACAATCAGCGACACCATAACCACGAAAAATGCGAGGTTAAAATACAGCTGAGCGTCTGGTAATCCGGCCATCATCGGAAATACCGCCAAAATAATCGGCACCGCACCGCGTAAGCCAACCCAAGAAACAAACCACTTTTCACGCGCAGTAAAACTTTTAAAGGGCAGTAAGCTTATCCATACCGAAAGTGGCCGCGCAAAGACAATCATCCCAAACGCTAAAGCCAAACCCGGCAGAGCAATATCAATCAAGTTGGTCGGTGTAACTAATAACCCTAAGACTAAGAACATCGCGATTTGCGCCAGCCAAGTCATACCATCCAAAACATTTAAAATCGATTGGCGGCTTCGGGTCGGACGATTACCAAGTAATAGACCAACCAAGTAAATCGACAAAATACCGCTGCCCCCTAGTGCATTCGATAGCGCAAAAATAATCAAGCCACCACTGACGGTTAAAATCGAATATAGCCCCTCTGGAAGTTGAGTATGATTAATCAACTTCCACAATAGCCAACCTCCGATCAAGCCCATCAACGCACCAACACCAAATTGCTGAACAAAACTCAGCGCTAAAAATCCAGCACTTAAATCTAGGCCTTGATTACCCAATACAGCAATCAGAGTCACAGTAAGAAATATCGCCATTGGATCGTTGGTGCCCGATTCAATCTCCAGTGTCGCCCCTACCCGTTCATTTAGGCTGCGACCTTTAAGTAACGAGAAAACGGCCGCCGCATCCGTAGAACCAACAATGGCACCGACTAAGATCCCTTGTAATAAACTCAGGTCAAAGAGCCACATGGCCATCAAGCCTGTCAGCATGGTGGTAATCGCCACCCCAAAAGTGGCTAAGGAGATCGACGGCCACAGAGCAACACGGAAGGTCGCCACCCGAGTGCGCATCCCACCATCGAGCAAAATGATCGCTAACGCTAAGTTACTGACTAAATACGCTAAAGGGTAATTATCAAAGACAATTCCCCCTAAACCATCTTCCCCAGCCAACATTCCGACCGCAAGAAAAACCAATAAAATCGGAATGCCTAATTTGGATGATACGGGACTGAGCAACACACTTAATGCAATCAGTAATGCTCCAATCATAAAAAAACTATTAATGGTAACTGCGTCCACGCATCCTCCTATCATCGATTAATGATATCGCCCTAAGCCATTGTCTCTGGGCTATATTGTGCACTATTTTATGTCACAATAGCGAAAATTTTATGTAAACAAATGACGATTTAGACAAAATAGATCCAGCAAAGACGCCTCACTGAGCGAATAGCGCTTATTATACCTTTGGCTAATCTCTTCGCTCTACTCACTAAAAAAACCGCTAAAAACAAAAATAAACCATTATAAATCAAGCAAATAAAACAGCCCCCATCACGACTAAAGTTGCACAGATCGCCAGCATAAAGCCTGCTAACCTTCAAGAGTAACAATAATTTAACATTACAGGGAAGAAGGGACACAACTATGGCTGATCATGACAACAACGCCGCTGCTTACTGGAGCGCTAACCTGCGCTACATAACAATTAGCCTGATCGTTTGGGCCTTAGTATCTTATGGATTTGCAATCTTGCTGCGCCCGATGCTCGCTGGCATTCATATTGGCGGGACGGATCTGGGCTTCTGGTTTGCACAACAAGGTTCAATTATTACCTTTATCGCGATCATTTTTATCTATGCATGGAAAATGAACAAGTTAGATAAAAAATTTGGTGTAGAGGAGTAATTTTCATGAGTCAATTTGCAATCAACTTACTGTTTGTTGGTGCCTCTTTTGCACTCTACATCGGTATCGCCATTTGGGCCCGCGCTGGGTCAACGAAAGAGTTTTACGTCGCCGGTGGTGGTGTTAATCCGATTACTAACGGTATGGCAACCGCCGCCGACTGGATGTCTGCTGCTTCATTTATCTCGATGGCGGGTTTGCTGGCTGCCGGTGGTTATGCCAACTCTTCTTTCTTAATGGGCTGGACGGGAGGGTATGTCCTTTTAGCCATGCTGTTAGCACCCTACCTACGTAAATTCGGTAAATTTACCGTGCCTGATTTTATCGGTGATCGCTTTTACAGCAAAGGCGCTCGTATCACGGCAGTTGTTTGTTTAATTATCATGTCCGTGACCTATGTTATCGGTCAAATGACCGGCGCAGGTGTCGCTTTCTCCCGCTTCCTAGAAGTCAGCTCTTCTACGGGGATCTGGATCGCTGCTGCTGTGGTATTTATTTACGCCGTATTCGGCGGTATGAAAGGCATTACTTACACCCAAGTTGCTCAATATGTAGTGTTAATTATTGCCTATACCATTCCTGCGGTTTTTATTTCATTACAGCTAACCAATAATCCGATTCCTATGTTCGGTATGTTTAGTACTCACACTGAATCAGGCCTACCACTGCTGGTGAAATTAAACGAAATTGTCAGTGAACTTGGCTTCCAAGATTACACCGCTGACGTCAGTAATAAACTGAATATGGTACTGTTTACCTTATCATTAATGATAGGTACGGCAGGCTTACCACACGTTATTATCCGTTTCTTCACGGTACCGAAAGTGGCGGATGCACGTTGGTCGGCTGGCTGGACCTTAGTGTTTATCGCCTTACTGTATTTAACTGCTCCAGCGGTTGCCTCTATGGCACGTTTAAACCTATTAACCACCCTTTATCCTGATGGTCCTAGTGCGCCTGCGCTTAATTACGCAGAACGTCCTGACTGGATTCAAACTTGGGAGCAAACTGGCTTAATTCGCTGGGATGATAAAAACAATGATGGCCGAATCCAAATGTACAACGACACTCCTGCTTTTGCTGAAAAAGCGGCAGAGCGCGGCTGGGCTGGCAATGAGTTAACGGTAAATAATGATATCTTAGTATTAGCCAACCCTGAGATTGCCAATTTACCAAGTTGGGTTATCGGCTTAATCGCCGCCGGTGGTATTGCCGCTGCATTATCAACCGCCGCAGGCTTGTTACTAGCCATCTCATCAGCCATTAGTCATGACTTAATCAAAAATATTATTAATCCACGCATCAGTGAAAAAGGAGAAATGTTAGCCGCTCGGATCTCCATGGCCGGTGCTATCTTGTTAGCGACCTATTTGGGGCTCAATCCGCCTGGGTTTGCTGCACAGGTGGTGGCCCTTGCTTTTGGCATTGCAGCGGCAACCTTATTCCCAGCATTGATGATGGGAATATTCTCTAAGCGTATTAACAGCGCTGGTGCCATTGCCGGTATGCTAACAGGTTTAATTGTGACTCTACTCTATATCTTTACTTATTTAGGTTGGTTCTTTATCCCGGGCACGAATATGCTGCCCAATACACCGGATAACTGGCTATTTGGCTCATTCGGTTATGGTATTTCACCGCTATCATTCGGTGCTGTGGGTGCCATGATTAACTTTACTGTTGCCTTTGCAGTATCCGCGGTTACTGCGCCACCACCAAAAGAAATCCAGGACTTGGTAGAAAGTGTTCGTTATCCAAAAGGCGCTGGTGTTGCGATTGACCATTAATCAATCGCAACCAAGGTGACCAGATTAACATCAACTCACCACTGTACACTCGGGCTTTCAACTGAAAGCCCGAATTTTTAGCAAGACACTATGTTTGAGTAGGATGACCGTATGTTTTGGGAATTAATTGCCACCTTTTCCGCTGGTTTAGGCGCCGCAGGCATCGCCTTGTTATTGAGAGCGATCACCCTGAAAAAACTACCTAATTGGATTATTCCGGTATTTGCCGGAGCTGGCATGTTGGGTTTTCAGGTTTACTCAGAATACACCTGGTTTAGCCATCAACGCAGTCTATTACCTGCTGGCGTTGAAGTGATACGCACAGCGCAAGAAAGTTCAGGCTGGCGACCTTGGAGTTATCTTTACCCACAAACACTGCGCTTTGTTGCCGCTGATATTAATAATGCCAGCGTTAATCAACGCTACTCTGCATTAGTTCTGGTTGACTTATATTTTTTTGAACGACGAATGCATGCCAGACGCGTACCTCAAGTCGTGGATTGTGAGGCCGGTGCCCGCGCAGATTTTAGCGAAGATTTACAGATCCCTGCGACAGAAGAAAACTTAACAGCCGGTTGGTACAAGCTAGCAGCCGATGATCGATTATTGCTTTTATTGTGTCAGCGAAACTAACCCAACGTTAAAAATAAGCTTAGTGATTATCAGCGTTTTGTTGTCTCGAGTAAGGCATGACTGGCTAACATTAAACGGTCCGTCGCTTTAAGTGCAATTCAGCCCAGCATTATGCTGGGCTGATTATTCATATCTTGATCGGCTTACCTGACGTTTCGGGTTTAACCAAGGTCAATTTATTAATTAAATAATTCAGTAGCACCCCATACATCGGAACAAATAGACCTAAGCTGATCAAGAGCTTCAAACCATAATCGACCAAAGCAATCTCAGTCCAATGCTCAGCCATGAACGGATCTGGACTTTGGTAAAAAGCAATTGCAAAAAAGGCTACTGTATCCAGTGCATTACCGAATAGGGTTGACGCGGTTGGCGCTACCCACCATTGTTTCATCTGTCTTAGGCGATTAAAGACATGCACATCTAAGATCTGCCCCAGCAAATAAGCCATAAAACTCGCTACCGCAATACGCGCAACAAACAAGTTAAATTCACTGAGTGGTGTGAAACCTTGGAACTGGCCTTCAAAGAAAATCACCGATAACAAATAGGAAACCGCAAGCGCAGGAAGCATCACCCAAAAGATGATTCTACGCGCTAAACCAGCACCAAAAATACGTACCGTTAAATCGGTGGCAAGGAAGATAAAAGGAAACGTAAACGCGCCCCACGTGGTGTGAAAACCAAACAGTGTGAACGGTAGTTGAACAAGGTAATTACTTGACGCAATAATCACCAAATGAAATAACACTAAATACACCAGCGCTTTGCGCAACTGAGCAGGAGTAAACGGACTCATATTGGACCTTTTTAGTTTGGTTTGGGGGCGAGGGAACCCAAAGGGAAGCCGCAGCTTCAGTTAATAATGTTACTTAATCGAACAACAATTGCTGAATTAAGGGCGGCGATTATACGCAAACAGGATAAGCTCGCAAGGGTTACTTATTAAGCAATCGTTATCTTCAATAAGAAATTTTTCTGTACACAGATTAGCCTATCGAGATAGCCACAGCTTTTACTTGAGCCGATCCGCTGGATCATGCTACTCT
The DNA here is from genome assembly GCF_030851525.1 of Vibrio sp. 2017_1457_13. Lineage (NCBI taxonomy): Bacteria > Pseudomonadati > Pseudomonadota > Gammaproteobacteria > Vibrionales > Vibrionaceae > Vibrio > Vibrio sp. 2017_1457_13. The sequence goes on along the minus strand of NZ_VHTA01000008.1, from coordinate 52,562 downwards.
TCGCGTCCATTTTTCTGACCGAAATTGCCACTTTCTAAACGGCATTACACTGGGTCAGTGCTAGTCTTAAGATAAAACTAGCGTTAATTTACAATGATAAAATAGCGTTTCTCTCATCTTCCAACTCAAACGTGGAACCGAATAAATGGGCAAAGGTACTCTGTATATTGTCTCTGCACCTAGTGGCGCAGGAAAATCTAGCCTAATTGCAGGACTATTGGAACGAAACCCAACCTATGCGATGAAGGTTTCCGTCTCACATACCACTCGTGGAATGCGGCCTGGAGAGCAAGATGGCGTGCATTATCACTTTGTGCAAAAAGAACAATTTGAAGCACTGATTGAGCAAGGTGAATTCCTTGAATACGCCGAAGTGTTCGGTAATTACTACGGAACCTCGCGAGTCTGGATCGAAGATACGCTAGAGAAAGGCATTGATGTTTTCCTAGATATTGATTGGCAAGGCGCGCAACAAATTCGCCAGCAAATGCCTCACGCAAAAAGCGTATTTATTCTACCGCCCTCCAAAGAAGAGCTAGAGCGCCGGTTGAATACACGTGGACAAGACAGCGTAGCCGTGATTGCTAAACGTATGAGCGAAGCTCGCTCTGAGATCTCTCACTATTGTGAATACGACTATGTGATCGTCAATGACGACTTCGATGTCGCTTTGATGGACTTTAAAGCCATCTTACGCGCAGAAAGATTAAAGCAAGATAAACAAGCCGCTAAATATCAATCGATGATCGCGGCTTTATTGGCGGAATAACCCCGCTTTGTCCACCAACGAAAGTCGCCATCACTAACACGGCTGACTTGCGTTGGATGACGATGTAATTTGGGCATCGCCTGTCGCTAGTATCTGTTAGCGTTAGGCTGTATACTTTACAATCAACCCTATTTTAGTTAACTATTTGGAGTTCTCATGGCACGCGTAACTGTTCAAGACGCTGTTGAAAAAGTTGGCAACCGTTTCGACTTAGTTCTGATTGCGGCTCGCCGCGCTCGTCAAATTCAAACTGGCGGTAAAGACGCTCTAGTGCCGGAAGAGAACGATAAGACCACGGTTATCGCTCTACGCGAAATCGAAGAAGGTCTGATCACGAAAGATGTACTTGATAATCGTGAGCGTCAAGAGCAACAAGAGCAAGAAGCAGCAGAATTAGCCGCGGTAAGCAGCATCGTTCATAACCGCTAATTCTGTATCAGCAAGGATTCAACTGACGGGCCTGAAATTTGTATCTATTCGATAGCCTCAAAAGTGTTGTCCAAGAATATCTCACAGAGCCTCAAATAGAGGCTCTGCGCCAATCTTACCTAGTGGCAAGAGATGCTCATGAAGGGCAAACCCGCTCAAGCGGGGAACCGTATATTATCCACCCTGTTGCAGTGGCTCGAATCCTAGCAGAAATGCGTTTGGATTTAGAAACACTTCAAGCGGCCTTGCTGCACGATGTTATCGAAGATACCTCTGCCACTAAAGCACAACTGGAAGCCCAATTTGGGAGCGCTGTCGCCGAACTGGTCGATGGTGTGTCTAAACTGGATAAACTCAAGTTTCGCGATCGTAAAGAAGCCCAAGCGGAAAATTTTCGCAAAATGGTGCTAGCGATGGTGCAAGACATTCGAGTCATCTTGATCAAACTCTCTGACCGTACGCACAACATGCGTACGCTCGGTGCGTTGCGTCCCGATAAAAAACGGCGAATTGCCCGTGAAACATTAGAGATCTATGCCCCTCTCGCTCACCGCTTAGGTATCCATAATATTAAAACCGAGCTCGAAGAGCTCGGTTTTGAAGCCTTATATCCGAATCGCTTTCGGGTCCTCAAAGAAGTGGTCAAAGCGGCTCGTGGTAATCGCAAAGAGATGATTCAACGCATCCATAGTGAAATTGAAGATCGCTTACGAGAAGTCAATCTCTCAGCACGAGTGGTTGGCCGAGAGAAAAATCTTTATTCCATCTATAACAAGATGAAGACTAAAGAACAGCGCTTTCACACCATTATGGATATCTACGCCTTTCGAGTGATTGTCGATTCGGCCGATACCTGTTATCGCGTATTGGGCCAAGTCCATAGCCTGTATAAACCACGCCCAGGGCGAGTGAAAGATTACATCGCGGTCCCTAAAGCCAACGGCTATCAATCGTTACATACCTCCATGGTCGGCCCACATGGCGTCCCTGTCGAAGTGCAAATTCGCACCGAAGATATGGATCAAATGGCCGACAAAGGGGTTGCCGCTCATTGGTCTTATAAAGCTAATGGCGAACGAGGAGGCACCACGGCGCAAGTCAAAGCCCAGCGTTGGATGCAAAGTTTACTTGAGCTACAACAAAGCGCGGGTAACTCGTTTGAATTTATTGAAAACGTAAAATCGGATCTCTTCCCCGATGAAATCTACGTCTTTACTCCAAAAGGGCGCATCGTGGAACTGCCGATGGGCGCTACCGCGGTCGATTTTGCTTACGCGGTCCATACTGATGTGGGTAATACTTGCGTGGGTTCACGAGTCGATCGCAACCCTTACCCGCTGAGCAAACCACTTAAAAATGGTCAAACCGTTGAGATTATCAGTGCGCCCGGCGCAAGACCAAACGCCGCTTGGCTCAACTATGTGGTGACCTCTCGGGCGCGAACTAAAATTCGCCAAGTGCTGAAAACCATGCGCCGCGAAGAGTCCATCACCTTAGGTCGCCGACTGCTCAACCACGCCCTCGGTGAACGCTCACTGGCCGACATCAGCCCAGAAAATTTTGCCCATGTATTAAGTGAACTTAAAATCGCTAACGAGCAAGATTTACTCGCCGCGATTGGTTTGGGTGAACTAATGAGTATCGTCATCGCACGTCGCTTACTGGGCAATGCCGATGAGCTCAACGAAACAGAAAACCCTGACGGCTCGGCGAAGAAAAAATTGCCTATCCGCGGCGCAGAAGGCATTTTATTAACCTTCGCTAATTGCTGCCATCCAATCCCTGATGATTCGATTATTGCTCATGTTTCTCCGGGACGCGGCTTGGTTGTACACCGTGAAACCTGTCCAAATGTACGCGGCTACCAACGAGAGCCCGATAAATACATGGCGGTGGAATGGACCAAAGATTACGACCAAGACTTTATCGCTGAACTGACGGTGGATATGCATAATCGTCAAGGTGCGCTGGCCGATTTAACCAATGTTATTTCCAATACCGGTTCAAACATTCACGGCCTCTCTACCGAAGAGCGCGATGGCCGTTTGTATACCGTGACGGTACTGTTAAGCACCAAAGACCGAGTCCACTTAGCGGGGATCATGCGAAAAATCCGCGTGATGCCAAACGCCTTAAAAGTGCGGCGTAGAAAGTACTAACCCATTAACGCACAGAAAGCCCTGAATCAGGGCTTTTTTATTAGCAATAGACTGACTAAGAAAAGGTGTGCAGCACAACGCGAGCACATAAATAGATTTATGAATTTAGAACGTTATCAACGCATTCAAGATGTGCTTAAAGCCCGTCAAACCGATTTAACCGTCTGTTTGGAAGAAGTCCACAAACCGAATAATGTCTCTGCAGTGATCCGCACCGCCGATGCGGTTGGGTTACACCAAATTCATGCTGTATGGCCAAACGAACAAATGCGTACCTTAAGCCACACATCGGCAGGGGCGCGCAATTGGGTTGAAGTCCAGACTCACAACAGCACGCTAGAGGCCGTCAGTCACTTAAAAGAGACCGGCATGCAAATATTGGTGACCAATTTATCCGAGCACGCTATCGATTTTCGAGCGATTGATTATACCAAACCCACCGCCATCATTTTCGGCAGTGAAAAGTCAGGCATCTCGCCACAGGCCTTGCAATTAGCCGATCATGATATTGTTATTCCCATGGTGGGCATGGTCCAATCCTTGAATGTTTCGGTGGCTAGTGCGCTGATCTTATATGAAGCGCAGCGCCAGCGTCAGCAAGCCGGGATGTATGATCGCGAGCAAAGCGCCCTATCCCAAGCAACGATTCAACGTATTTTGTTTGAACGCGGTCATCCGGTTCTGGCTAAAGTCGCCAAACGTAAAGGATTGGCATACCCATTACTGGACGATCAAGGGCAGATCATCGCTGATAAAAAGTGGTGGGACGCGATGCAGCGCGCATAATTTAACTGTACAAATACACAGCTCAATGATTGAATAACACGTACCATTTCTGATTAACTGGTTGATATTATGTCGCAGCTTCTGTCCGCAATACCATTAACATCGCTATCGGGTGTCGGCGCTAAAGTCGCGGAAAAGCTTGTTAAAGTTGGCTTAAGCAATGTACAGGATTTGCTGTTTCATCTTCCACTGCGTTATGAAGACCGCTCACGCATCTATCCGATGGTCAAGCTACATCCAGGCTTATGGGCAGCAGTTCAAGGTAAAATAACCGCCACTGATACCCATTTTGGGCGGCGGAAAATGCTCACCGTAAAGATCAGTGATGGTAATGGATCTCTCACGCTACGTTTTTTCAATTTTACTGCAGCGATGAAAAATAGCTTTGCGATTGGTAAGGTGATTTATGCGTTTGGCGAGATCAAACCCGGAAATCACGGACTGGAGATCATCCATCCCGATTATCAGCTTTATACTCAGCCACAAGACACACAACCAGAAGAGGCAACCCTGACCCCTGTTTATCCAACCACGGAAGGCCTAAGGCAAAGCACACTGCGCAGCTTAACCGAACAAGCTCTTGCGCTACTCGATAAAGCCGCGGTACAAGAACTGATGCCTGATGGATTGTACGATAAACAGATCAGCCTCGCTCAAGCGCTGCATATTTTGCATCGCCCGCCTACTGATATCGACCTGAGCCAATTTGATGAAGGGCGTCATCCCGCTCAAGTTCGCCTGATCATCGAGGAGTTATTAGCGCAAAACCTCTCCATGCTCGCGGTGCGTAGCAAAGGTCAACAAGACGCGGCGCTGCCTCTCATCACTCAAGGCCAACTCAAAAAACAATTTCTTGCCCTGCTGCCGTTTCAACCAACTCAAGCACAAACACGAGTCGTAGAAGAGATTGAAACCGATCTTAGCCAAGCCCATCCAATGATGCGCCTAGTGCAAGGAGATGTCGGTTCCGGTAAAACGTTAGTCGCCGCTTTAGCCGCACTCAGAGCCATTGAACACGGTTATCAAGTGGCGCTGATGGCCCCAACCGAATTACTGGCCGAACAACATGCGGCAAACTTCGCCAACTGGTTTGCTCCGTTAGGAATTCAAGTCGCTTGGCTTGCCGGTAAACTAAAAGGCAAAGCTCGGCAAACTGAATTAACGCAGATTGCCAGTGGCACCGCGAAAATGGTCGTTGGCACCCACGCGCTTTTTCAAGAGCAGGTTGAGTTTGATCATCTTGCGTTAGTCATTATTGATGAACAGCATCGCTTTGGCGTACATCAACGTTTAGAGCTACGTGAAAAAGGCGTAAAACAAGGTGCTTATCCACACCAGTTAATTATGACTGCGACCCCGATCCCACGTACTCTTGCCATGACCGCCTATGCGGATTTAGAAACTTCAATTATTGATGAACTGCCTCCCGGACGAACGCCCATCCAAACCGTGGCGATTCCGGATACCAAGCGCAGTGATATCATCGAACGGGTTCGTCATGCTTGCCTGCATGAGCATAAACAAGCTTATTGGGTCTGTACTTTAATTGATGAATCTGAAGTGCTGGAGGCGCAAGCTGCGGCCGATACCGCTGAAGAACTACAGCGCCAGTTGACTGAACTTAAGATTGGCTTGGTCCATGGGCGCATGAAACCCGCGGAAAAACTGCAGGTGATGCAAGCCTTTAAAGACAATCAATTGCACCTGTTAGTGGCAACCACCGTCATTGAAGTCGGCGTCGATGTACCGAACGCTAGCTTGATGATCATTGAAAATCCAGAGCGATTAGGTTTAGCACAATTGCATCAATTGCGTGGCCGAGTCGGTCGAGGCTCTGTCGCCAGTCACTGTGTGCTGCTGTACCGTTCACCCTTATCGAAAACCGCGCAAAAACGTTTGGCTGTATTAAGGGAAAGCAACGATGGTTTTGTGATTGCTCAGCGCGATCTAGAAATTCGTGGTCCGGGTGAATTATTGGGCACGAAACAAACCGGATTAGCTGATTTCAAAATTGCCGATCTGGTCCGTGATCAACGCTTGATACCAGAAGTACAAAGAATGGCACGGCACATTCATGATCACTACCCCACTCATGCTGATGCGATTATTGAACGCTGGCTCGGTGAGCGCGAAGTCTACGCCAAAGCATAATATTCACCACATTCTCGTTTTCGTGTTACTTGAACGTACAATGATGTCTGTTACCTCTTATTGATACATTGAAAAGCAAACGTTTGCTTTTTCTGATTAAGGCTCTATAATCCTCGCCCAAAATCACCAAGATGACGATTTCTCTACTAGCACTGGACTATAGCAAGCAGAGAATCCGGCTTGGTCAACTCAGAGTTGAGCCTGATTAACAGCAATCACAGGCGATAAAAACTCAACGGTGACGGCCCATTCAGCGCACGTCATCGACTGTCATTTTAGGATACCATCATGAGTCACCAACACGATACGCGTCCCTCTGAATTGATCTATCAATTAAATGAGCGCCCGCCTTTGCCCCAAACTTTATTCGCCGCGATCCAGCATTTACTGGCGATGTTCGTTGCCGTCATCACACCGTCATTGATCATTTGCCAAGCGTTAGGGGTTCCGGCCGATCAAACCAATACCATTATTAGTATGTCGCTGTTTGCCTCTGGTCTTTCATCTTTTATTCAGATCCGAACCTTCGGGCCGATTGGCTCGGGACTGCTCTCGATTCAAGGCACCAGCTTTAACTTTCTGGGGCCAATCATTGGCGCGGGCCTCGCGCTGAAAGCGGGCGGAGCGGATATCGCCACTATGATGGCGGCGATTTTTGGTACCATTTTAGTCGCTTCTTTTGCTGAAATTTTACTATCACGTGTGCTGCAGTTTGCCCAGCGGATCATTACCCCTTTAGTTTCTGGTATCGTAGTAACGTTAATCGGTTTGACCTTAGTCCAAGTCGGCTTAGTCTCTATCGGAGGCGGCTACAGCGCACTGAGTGATGGTAGCTTTGGTAGCCTTGATAAACTCGCTTTAGCAGGCACCGTATTAGCGCTTATCGTGATCCTTAACCGAGCTCGCAATCCGTATATTCGCGTTGCCTCTATCGTCATCGCTATGCTGGTCGGTTATATCATGGCTTACTTACTCGGCATGGTCGATACCACACAGCGCCCTCAAAGCAGTCTCATCGCCCTGCCTATCCCAATGCAATATGGGCTAAGCTTTGATTGGTCTTTATTCATTCCATTAGTGTTGATTTTTTTGATCACGGCGTTAGAAGCGATTGGCGATATCACTGCGACCTCGGAAGTCTCAGGAGAACCGGTCAAAGGCCCAGTCTATATGAAGCGTATCAAAGGAGGCGTACTGGCTGATGGGATTAACTCCGCTCTCGCCGCACTGCTGAATAGTTTCCCTAACTCAACCTTTAGCCAAAATAATGGGGTGATATTATTAACTGGCGTTGCCAGCCGTTATGTCGGTTATTTCATCGCGGCGATGCTGATGTTACTTGGGCTATTTCCCGGTGTAGCAAGCTTTGTGCAGTTAATTCCAGAGCCGGTACTGGGTGGCGCAACGATTGTCATGTTCGGTACGATTGCCGCCGCTGGGGTACGAATCATTTCACGAGTTGAGCTTGATCGCCGAGCGATTTTAATCATGGCACTGTCTTTCTCGATGGGATTAGGCATTGCGCAAAAACCTGAAATTCTGCAATTTATGCCAGAAATCATCAAAAGTATTTTCTCTTCTGGTGTTGCCGCAGGTGGCATTACCGCGATTCTACTCAATCTCTTATTGCCGGAGCACTCGACTCGCCAAGAGTCAGAAACCACAGTCACAGAGCAACCATAAGCGAGTTCAAATAATTAAGCCGGTTGGCGATACGCTAACCGGCTTAATCCCTAACTGACGACTACCACGCTTACTTGGTTGGAAAACTGAGCTGAATTTTCAAACCACCTTCGCTACGATTATTCAATACTACCGCTCCATGGTGCTGACCAACGATACGTTTTACGATCGCCAACCCAAGGCCAGTACCTTCACTGCCTCGCGCAGTATCGCCTCGAATGAAGGGCTCAAAAACCTTTTGCACTTGGCTCGGATCAATCCCTGGACCATTGTCTTCAACACAGACCCAAGCCATACGTTTATCCGCCGTTACCCCAGTACTGATTTTCACCCAGCCATTGCCATAACGTAACGCGTTCACTACTAAGTTACTCACCGCCCGTTTAATGGCAATCGGATTACCAAATACCGGTTCAATCGACGCTTGAAAATCCGTTTCAATGTGCAGCTCATAACCACCTTCGGAACTGGCAATGTCTCCGCCAATCTCATTGAGATCGACGGCTTGGAAGGTTTGTTTATCGACCGGTTTTAAGTAGTCCATAAACTGGCTGATGATCTCGTTACACTCCTCGGTGTCGCTAATGATCCCTTCAGCGAGATAACTGTCTTGAGGAGACATCATTTCGGTTGCTAAGCGGATTCGCGTTAGTGGCGTTCGCAGATCATGACTGATTCCCGCCATCAGTAAAGCGCGATCTTCTTCCAGCGCTTGAATGCCTTGTGACATTTGATTAAATGCGCGAGTTACCGCGCGAATTTCACTGGCCCCACTCTCTACAATTGGCGGCGGGATCTCCCCTCGTCCTACTGCCAACGCGGCTCTTTCTAATGCAATCAAAGGACGATTTTGCAAACGAATGAATAACCATCCTCCGACCAAGATCAGTACGGCGACAAAAATACTGTTACGAAACAGGGGAGCAAAATCATCTTCCCGTAATTCAGTCAGCGGAATACGTAAGATTTGCTCAGGTAACTGTTCGATTTTCATCCATAAAATATAACTTTCTGCTCCAACGCCCATGCGTACTTCCGTCGGAGAGCCCAGTTCTTCGCTCATTTTATCACTCATCAAATCGATACTGATCGCGCGTTGAAACTCATCCGCCGCCGGACCATCATCACTAAAGATCTCAACCCCAAGCTTTTCCAACACCCGCAAACGTAGCGATCTGTCTAAATTAGGCTCAGCATCGGTAAAACTATCATCCAACATCAAACTGATTTCATGGCTGAGAATTTTATTGAACTGCTGCAAGCTTGGGATCAGCGCATAATTAATCAGCGCAAAATAGGAATACGCTTGACTGGCAACCAAGAGGGTAAAAAACAGCAGAATCGTTTGGGTAAATGAACTACGGATTCGCATAGTGCACCTAAGGTGTGAGAATAATGGAGGGATAAAACGATAACAGCCAGTGAACCTATTGAACACTGGCTGCAGACAATAATCTTAACTGGCGGCTTTACCATCAGGCACAAAGACGTAACCTAGGCCCCACACCGTTTGAATATAACGTGGTTTGCTTGGGTCAACTTCCAACATACGGCGCAAACGAGAAATTTGCACATCGATAGAACGCTCCATCGCTGAGTATTCTCGACCACGAGCCATATTCATTAATTTGTCACGTGACAAAGGCTCACGAGCATTGGTCACTAAAGCTTTTAATACCGCAAACTCACCAGAAGTCAGTGGCATCGCTTCATCACCACGAAACATTTCTCGCGTGCCCAGATTTAAACGAAACTCACCAAATTCGACAATCGTATCTTCAGCACTCGGCGCGCCGGGCGCTTCGATTACTTGGCGACGTAATACGGCTTTAATCCGCGCCAGCAGTTCACGAGGGTTAAAGGGTTTCGGCAAATAATCATCCGCCCCCACTTCTAAACCTACGATGCGATCAATCTCATCGCCTTTTGCCGTCAGCATTAAAATCGGAATAAGATTATTGGCATTTCTTAGGCGACGACAAATCGATAAGCCATCTTCGCCCGGCAGCATCAGATCGAGCACCATCAAATGGAAAGTTTCACGGGTTAACAGCCGATCCATTTGCTCGCTATTGGCAACGCTACGAACTTGGAAACCTTGTTCAGATAAGTAACGCTCGAGCAATGCACGCAAACGCGCATCATCATCAACCACTAAAATTTTATAGTTTTCTTGCATGTCCACTGATCCCACTAAAAAGAGATGACACCCGCACAGATGAGGGCAAACAAAATGTAACACTGTTGCACGGTGAGCAATTTAAAGAATTGTTAGCATTTATTACCTGTTTTCGACCGACTACTCATCATAACGGATAATCGAAGCCAAAAAAGCCCCTTATTTCAAGCTTTAACGCTTACGTATCGCTAGAAAAGATAAAATAAGGCATCGATTGATCAAGAAAGCCAACCATCACGGTTGGCTTAGACATTTATCTCTGCATGGTGCCAAGGACCGATAAAACGTTACAGCTCGCGTACCAACTTAGCAATCGCTGGCCAATCACCTTTATCCATCAGGTCTGTCGGCACCATCCAAGTGCCACCACAAGCCACGACCGATGGTAAATCCAAATAGTGCTGCACATTAGCCGCACTGATGCCCCCCGTTGGCATAAATTTGACCGGATAAACGGCGCTGAGCGCTTTGAGCATGGCGACGCCGCCAGAAGGCTCGGCAGGGAAAAACTTCAACGTGCGCAAACCAAGTTCCATCGCTTGCTCGACTAAGCTGGGGTTATTCACCCCTGGCACAATGGCGATGCCACGTTGCTGACAATATTTCACTGTGGTGGGATTGAGTCCTGGGCTGACAATGAAATCCGCTCCCGCTTGCTGAGCTTGATCGACTTGCGCCGTGGTTAGCACCGTCCCAGCGCCAATCAACATCTCAGGATACGCGTCGCGCATCAGACGAATAGCCTCTTGCGCTGCCTCTGTACGAAAAGTGATTTCCGCGCACGGCAGGCCATTTTCCATCAATACTTTGGCCAGCGGTAGCGCTTGCTGAGCATGGTTAATCGCAATCACAGGAACAATTTTTATCTGCGCCAAGCGCTGTTCAAGAGTCATCATACCTAAACCTTATAGAAGATAGCTGAGAGTGGCGACAATAATAAACGCAATACTACCCAGTAGCGTTTCCATTACCGTCCACGTTTTGAGCGTAGTTTTTTCATCCATTTCCAGCAAGCGAGAGACCAACCAGAAACCAGAATCATTAAAGTGAGACAGCACCGTCGCGCCACCAGCAATAGCAATCACGATAAAGCATAAGTCTAACTCTGACAAACCTGTGGTTTGCGCAACAATCGGTGCCATCAGCGCCGCCGTGGTGGTTAAGGCAACCGTGGCTGAGCCTTGCGCAACCCGTAAGCACGTCGAAATCACAAAAGCAGCGACAATCACTGGCATGCCAGTATGGGCTAATACATCGGCTAGGGCTTGGCCAATACCACTAGAACGTAATACGCCACCAAACATACCGCCTGCACCAGTGACTAAAATAACGGCACAGATCGGGGCTAACGCATCGGTACACAATTTTTCTAGCTTACTCATGCCATATTTACCAGCAAAGGTGAATAAACACACCAATAGCGTGATAAGTAACGCAATCGGCGTTTTTCCTAGCATGCGTAAAAATTCAATCCAAGGCTGCTGACCGTCCAGCACACCAGCCACCGCTAACGTATTTAACCCGGTATCCAAGAAGATCAACAATACAGGTAGAACCAAAATAAACAGTACGGTAGAAAATTTCGGTAAATCCGCTTTGTCTTTAAACATTACTTCGGCATTTAAAAAGGCTTTAGAGAGCGGTAAGTTAAATTTTTCACCGCAATAAAGACCAAACAAATACGAGCCAAGATACCAAGTCGGGATCGCCACCAGTAAACCCACCACTAACAGCAGACCAATATCAGCGCCAAGTAACTCAGCGGCAGCAACTGGGCCGGGATGCGGAGGAACAAACGCATGCATCACCGCAAACGCACCCGCCGCTGGCAAAGCGTATTTGAGTGTTGAACCGCCAAAGCGTTTCGCGACGCTAAACAAAATCGGCATCATGACGATTAAGCCGGCATCAAAAAAGATCGGAAAACCAAACAATAATGAGGCAACACCGAGGGCCAGAGGCGCACGCTGTTCTCCGAACCGACCGATTAGGGTATCAGCTAAGACTTTTGCCCCGCCCGTCACTTCTAAAATCTTACCAATCATGGCTCCTAAACCAACCAGTAAAGCAACAGAAGCGAGCGTGCCGCCGAATCCAGACATCATGCTCGGCACCACTTGATTGGCTGGAATGCCAGCGGCCAGTGCGGTGCCGAAACTGACTAACGTTAATGAAGCAAAAGCATGGACTTTTAACTTCATGATCAAAAACAGTAGAGCAACGATCGCCGCAAGGGCGAGCAACAACAGATAGGTAGGGCTATGTGCTATTTGGTCCATTTCGTTCACCTTTATCAAGAATGGGATGTTTGTGTTTCGGTTCACAAATCTATAAGTTACGGGTAACATGTTACCGATAACAAGATTAAGATAAAGCCAATTCGTTAGGCAAAGTTAAAAATTGGGATCTCGCTCAGATCTCGGACTAAGGAGTCGATATGACTGGTAAAAGCATTATTGTGATGGGTGTCAGTGGCTGTGGAAAAAGCACCATTGGGGCACGCATTGCTGAACGTCTGCAAGCAAAATTTATCGATGGTGATGATTTGCATCCTCGCGCCAACATTGAAAAAATGCGCCAAGGTCAGCCACTCAATGACCACGACCGCGCCCCTTGGTTAGAACGGATTCGTGACGCGGCTTTTAGCTTAGAAAATAAGAGTGAGCAAGGCATCATCGTCTGTTCGGCTCTGAAAAAAAGCTATCGCGATCAAATTCGCGATGGCAATCAACAGGTGACGTTTCTGTTTCTGGACGGTGATAAAGCACTGATTATAGAACGGATGCAAGCGCGGCAGGGTCACTTTATGAAAACCAGCATGCTCGATAGCCAATTTGCTACCTTAGAACGCCCCAGCGAAACAGAACACGATGTTCTCACCATCAGTATTGACGGTGACATTGAGGAAGTGGTCAATCAAGCGATCCTCGCCCTACAAGCTCGGGAGGAATAACCATGACTCAGCCGCTCCTCTTGCAAGTCACCGAACGAATTGCACAGCGCAGTCGTGAACTTCGTCACGCATTTTTAACCAGAACCGCTCAACAACTCGCCGCAGGAAAAGGCAAAGCCAGTTTATCATGCGGTAACTTAGCTCATGCGATTGCGGCCTCTTGTCAAAGCGAAAAATCACATATTCTTGATTTAACCAAATCAAACCTTGCGATCATCACCGCTTATAATGACATGCTCAGTGCCCATCAAGTATATCTTGATTACCCTGCGCGCATCAAAGCCGCGTTACAGACCAGTGGACACACGGCGCAAGTCGCCGGTGGCGTACCGGCGATGTGCGATGGCGTGACTCAAGGTCAGCCAGGGATGGATATGTCGCTGTTCTCCCGAGACATGATAGCCCAAGCCACCGCGATGTCGCTCAGTCACAACATGTTTGATGGCACTTTACTGCTTGGTATCTGCGATAAAATTGCCCCGGGACAATTAATCGGCGCGCTCAGTTATGCTCACCTACCGACCGCTTTTATTCCCGCTGGCCCAATGGGCACTGGAATCAGTAATGAACAAAAAGTCGAGATTCGCCAGCAATACAGCGCGGGGCAAGTCGGCCGCGAAGCACTGCTCGATATGGAGTGTCATTCTTATCACTCCCCCGGTACGTGTACCTTTTACGGCACCGCCAACACCAATCAATTGGTGTTTGAAGCCATGGGTTTGATGTTACCTGGGTCTGCTTTTGTTGCACCGAATAATCCATTACGTCATGCCTTAACCGCCTATGCGGCCAACGCGATTGCAGCGATGGCTCCGGGCACACCGAATTACCGACCACTGAGTACAGTGATCAACGAGAAAAGTTTGGTCAATGGCCTTGTCGCCTTACTGGCTTCGGGTGGCAGTACCAATCACACCATTCACATGCTCGCGGTTGCACGAGCCGCTGGGCTGCTCTTAACTTGGCAAGACATCAGCGATTTATCGCAAATCGTGCCGTTATTAACCAATATTTATCCGAATGGTAGCGCTGATATTAATGCTTTTGAAGCGGCGGGAGGAGTACCGATGCTGCTCACCCGTCTCAATGAGCGAAATCTGCTGCATACCGATGTCACGCCCGCTTTCGGTCAGTTTGCCGATCAATTAACTCGCCCAGTGTTAACCGAGGGGCAACTCAGTTGGCAAGCTTGCGATGAGACGCTGGATGCGAGCGTGATCGCCGCTCAGCATCAGCAATTTCAATCAACCGGAGGGATTAAGGTACTGAGCGGTAACCTTGGCCAAGCGGTGATCAAAGTCTCGGCAGTCAAACCCTCTCATCATATCGTTGAGGCTCCCGCTAAAGTGTTTAATTCACAACATGACGTGGAAACGGCTTATCAACGCGGCGAGCTGAATCAAGATTGCATTGTGGTGGTTCGTTACAGCGGCCCAGCGGCCAATGGAATGCCTGAACTGCATAAATTGATGCCAATCCTCGGCAATGTACAAAAGGCCGGCTTTAAAATCGCATTAGTGACCGATGGTCGCTTATCTGGCGCTTCAGGAAAAATCCCCGCCGCGATCCACGTCTCTCCTGAAGCACTGCGCGGGGGCGCGATAGGATTACTGCGCGATGGTGATTTACTGAGATTGGATGCCACCAAGGGTGAGCTCACCTGTTTAGACGATTTAAGTCAACGCGTGGCGCAGCCAGCGCTGACTGAACAGGATCAACAGAGTTGGGGGCGAGAACTATTCACCCTCGCTCGCCAACACGTGACTTCGGCGGATCAAGGCGCGAGCTTTTTATTCACCCGTTAATCGCTAGACAGCGCAAGCAATTACCAGCTTTCGCCATGGGTTAATCGATAGCCTAAATCATAAACCTTCGGCTCGACAGCTTGACCAGAGAGTGCCGCCAGCAATAGCTCGGCACTTTTTTTACCAATCGCCAAACGGGGCGTTTCCACACTGGTTAAACGCGGCACAATTGCCTGCCCGATATCCAACGCATTGTACCCCACGACGGCAATCTGCTGTGGGACCGCAATACGATGGTGATGACAATACATCATCGCCCCGACCGCTAAATCATCATTGGTGCAAAAAATACCATCCAGCGCTGGGTACTGTTGCAACGCCTGTTGTAGCAAAATACCGCCCAAGGTAAAACTGGAATGCTCACCAGTCGACACCTGCATCGGCTGAAGACCCGCTTCACGCATGGCTCGCTCATAACCTTGCTGACGCAGTTGAGTTCGCGTGTCTAACCGAGCGCCAAGATAGATAACCTGCTGTCGACCACGGGCGATCATCTGCTGCACGACCTGATACGAAATTTGTTCGTGATCTAACCCAACAGCCATGTCAATCGGTTGGGTCGGGATTTCCATCGTTTCAACCACCGGAATCCCCGCGGATTTGAGCATTTGCCGACTGCGTTCAGTATGATTGGTTTCGGTTAAAATTAATCCATCCACCCGATAAGAAAGAAACGCGGCAATTTTGTTTTCTTCAACTTGGGGGTTATAACCGGTGTGGGCAATTAAGGTATCGTAGCCTGCGGCCTGAGTAACCTCTTCGATGCCTTGCACCAAATGAGCAAACACTTGGTTAGAGAGCGAAGGCAATATGATCCCAATGGCCCGACTGGACGATTTAGACATAATTGCAGGAACACGGTTATGGATATAACCAAGCTGCTCAACCACCGCGGCAATTTTTTGTTGGGTGACTTTTGCCACGGAATTAGGATCGCGCATGTAACGCGAGACGGTCATTTTGGTAATGCCGACTTGATCAGCAATATCTTGCAGAGTCGGTCTGTTTTTTTTGTGCATATTTTTCCTAGCCCCAACTTGACGAACCAATGGGGTAACTATTTTTCGTAACGAATGGTATTAATGAACCAGAGTTTATCACCGGTTGGGGTTTTTACGGTGACTTCTTCATCGACTTGTTTTTTCAACAAGGCGCGCGCCATCGGTGAATCGATAGAAATGTAGTTTTTAGCGTCACCATAAATCTCTTCTGGTCCGACAATGCGTAACGTTTTTCGCTCGCCCGCTTCATTTTCAATCTCAACCCAAGCACCAAAAAACACTTTACCCTCTTGCTGTGGCGAGTAATCAACAATCTTCAGCTCTGGTAATAATTTACGCAAATAGCGCACCCGACGGTCGATCTGACGCAACAAACGCTTATTGAAGGTGTAATCGGCATTTTCAGAGCGGTCGCCTAGGCTGGCCGCCCAAGTGACAATCTTGGTAATTTCCGGGCGTTTTTCATGCCATAGATGATCATGCTCTTGCTTAAGCTTTTCATAACCAGCACGTGTAATCAGTTTCGTTTTCACTATCTACCTCAATGACAAGATAATTACAAAAATTAAAATAATTTATTTTCGTGACAAGAGTCACGTAAAAACTTGAAATTAAAAACAGTGTTCATATAATATATTAACCATTTCCCCCATAACTAGGATATCCCAATGAGACAGCTTACCGCTTGGCAGACGGTTCAACGACACATTCTCGAAGCTCTATTACTGACTTTCTTAACGTTACTGGCTCCCATCATGGTCTATGTGGATCTCAACATTTTCCAACACGGTGTACCAGAAATTGGAGCTACCGAAATTACCCAAGAACTGTTTGCTCTAATCAGTGCACTATTATTTGCAAAACTGGCCTACAAATTACCACAAGCCCGTGGTTTCTATACCCTTGTGGCAGGTTTTTTCTTATGCATTGTGATTCGTGAACTTGACCAGTTTTTTGATCTTCTTTGGCATGGCTTTTGGGTTATTCCCGCATTATTTTGTGCACTATTATCCATCGGTTATGCCAAATTTCGTTGCCAAGGTACAGTACTGAAACCGATGGCCGATTTTACTCAAACCAAAGCCTATCCCTTTTTGTTAATTGGCCTGTTAATTCTGCTTATCTTTAGCCGAGTGTTTGGCAGTGGCAATCTATTTTGGATCGGAATCATGGGGGATTCCTATGAGCACGGCTTCAAAAATGCCCTACAAGAAGGGTTAGAGCTTCTGGGTTACGGCTTTATTTTTTACTCCGCTTGTCTGAGTTTCGTTAAAAATCGTTCGTAATACTAAGCAATGGCATAAAAGACGTTGCAGCAGATAATTGGCTACGTACAATCCGTATATCATTGATAGACAGAGAGACCACGGATGAGCCACGCTATCTGCCAACAGATTGCCAACGAGCTGAATGTCAGCCCTACACAAATTATCGCCGCCGTTAGCTTAATTGATGACGGCAACACAGTGCCATTTATTGCTCGCTACCGCAAAGAGGTAACGGGAGGATTAGATGATACGCAACTGCGTCACTTAGATACCCGTTTAAGTTATTTGCGAGAAATGGATGAGCGCCGTCAGACGATTCTTAAATCGATTCAAGAGCAAGGTAAGCTCACTCCAGAGCTCGAACAAGCGATTCTTGCCGCTGACAACAAAACTCGCTTAGAAGATCTCTACCTACCTTATAAGCCGAAACGACGCACCAAAGGTCAAATCGCCATTGAAGCCGGTCTTGAACCGTTAGCGGATCGCTTGTGGTTACAAGGGGATATCGAACCAGAGCAAGCCGCTTTAGCTTATATCGACGTCAATAAAGGTGTTGCCGATAGTAAAGCGGCATTGGATGGCGCACGAGCGATCATCATGGAGCGCATCGCTGAAGATGCCGACCTATTAGCCAAAATACGCCACTATTTAACCCGTCACGCGGAGATTGTTGCTCAAGTCGTGGCAGGTAAAGAGCAAGCGGGTGAAAAGTTTAAAGACTATTTTGATCACCGAGAGCTGATCAGTAAAACACCATCACATCGTGCTTTAGCCATGCTGCGTGGCCGTAACGAAGGCTTCTTAACTCTGAGCTTAAATGCCGACCCTCAGCAAGATGAGAGCCTACGCCACTCGTATTGCGAAACCTTAATCGCCGAGCATTATCAGTTGCATCTCAGTCAAGCTCCCGCAGATCAATGGCGTCAGCAAGTGATCAGTTGGGCGTGGCGAATTAAAGTCTCGATGCACATGGAGACTGAGCTGATGGCCGCGATGAAAGAACGTGCGGAGATTGAGGCTATCGATGTGTTTGCTAATAACCTCAAAGATCTCCTCATGGCAGCGCCAGCTGGCCCTCGTGCAACATTGGGGCTCGATCCGGGGCTGCGGACGGGCTGTAAAGTCGCCGTCGTCGATGCAACCGGAAAAGTACTCGCCACCGACACCATTTATCCGCATGTACCACAAAATCAATACGAGCGAGCGATGCAAACCGTCGCAGCATTGGTCAACAAACATCAGGTGGATCTGATTGCCATCGGTAACGGTACCGCCTCACGTGAAACCGATACTTTTGTTGCCGACTTAATTAAACGCGGCAATCTTAAGGTACAAAAAATCATCGTCAGCGAAGCGGGGGCCTCGGTGTATTCTGCCTCTGAACTGGCCGCGAAAGAGTTTCCCAATATGGACGTCTCACTGCGCGGTGCCGTATCCATTGCTCGTCGTTTGCAAGATCCATTGGCAGAATTGGTCAAAATTGATCCTAAATCGATTGGTGTAGGTCAATACCAACACGATGTCAGCCAAACGTTGCTCGCCAAGCGTCTTGATGCGGTGGTCGAAGACTGTGTGAACGCCGTTGGGGTCGATGTCAATACCGCCTCGGCTGCACTCCTGACTCGCGTTGCTGGCTTATCTGCAGCATTAGCACAAAATATTGTTCAATATCGTGATGAGCATGGCCGCTTTGAAGGACGAACCAGCTTGAAAAAAGTACCGCGTCTTGGCCCCAAAGCCTTTGAGCAATGTGCGGGGTTCTTGCGGATTATGGCGGGGAAAAATCCACTCGACGCCTCTGCGGTCCACCCTGAAGCTTATCCGGTGGTCAAAGCGATTGCTGAGAAAAACCAGCAAGATATTAAATCATTGATTGGTAACAGTACCTTTTTGCGCTCGCTACGCGCGGTCGATTATACCGATGAGCATTTTGGCCTACCAACCATTACCGACATCATTAAAGAGCTGGATAAACCGGGACGCGATCCTCGCCCGGAATTCAAAACGGCGACCTTTGCTGATGGAGTCAATGAGATGAAAGATCTCGAAGTGGGGATGATTTTGGAAGGCGTGGTGTCTAACGTAGCGAATTTTGGCGCTTTCGTTGATATTGGTGTGCATCAAGATGGTTTAGTGCACATCTCCGCTCTAACCGACCGTTTCATCGCTGACCCACGCGACGTGGTGAAAGCGGGTGACATCGTCAAGGTCAAAGTCATGGAAGTCGACGTACAACGTAAGCGGATTGCACTATCTATGCGTTTAAACGACGAGCCGGGACAAGATAGCCGCGGACAACGCCCGTCATCCACCACTCAAGCGCGTCAGCAAACTTCGCCGCCTCCTCGTCGCCGAGATGAACCAGCGCAAAATGGCGCGATGGGCGGTGCCTTTGCGGCCGCCTTTGCTAAAGCGAAAAAATAACGCCAACGCATACCCCAACAACTTGGCGTTACAGGTAGAAGGCAAGTGAGTGACCTATTTGAACAGCCGTAGGCTAGCTTTGAGGGAGAGTCAAGGACGGCTCTCATCATCCCGATGAGCATAAACAGGCGATGTGATTGGGGTGAACGAACGTAGCTAACACCCCTGCAACTTCAAGTAGGAAGGGGATATCAACACATCGTCAATACTCTACTTGGTAAAAACAAATCCCCGCAGCATTGGCTGTGGGGATTTTTTATTCACCTTATCATTCCAGCTTATGCTCAATGATAACTACAGGATCGCTATCACTTCTGATGGCGTATTAGGCGCTACAGAATGACCGTAATGAAATTTAATCACTGTCCGTCGTTTCGCCATTTTGCCTTCAGTTATTGCCGCATCAATGATCCGCTTTGGCAACCGAAAACGCATTGTATAGCCTTTACCTTGCTCCTCACTGTAAGAAGACAGTGCTAATAAATCAAACAACCGATCCAATTCACTGCGTAGTGCTTCACGCTGTCGTCGTTTAGACTCTTGATCACTCTCTTGCTCATAGTTAGGATGCTCTGCAGGATCCCAAGCGGATTGTTTACGCCGCTTGTCCTCTGCTTTGGTTTTACGCTCAGCTTGGCTTTTGGTGAGCTCTACCGGTGCCGTAACAGGCGCACGTATCCGATTATCTCGTGACGCTTGCTCTGTTTGCACGTTCACTGACGGGGCGATAAGTGGCACGCTAACATTAGTCGGTGACACGATCATAACCGAGTCCTCCTCAGTGTCGCACCCCCTTCGATTAAGCTACCGTTAGGGATAACTTATGTATCGACCAATCGTGGCGGTTTTTTAGCGCTTATTCACTAATCGGCAACAAAATTTACTGTTATTTTGCAAAGCTGAGCAATTGCTGACAAAAGGCGTCTTGCTCGGTCATAAAAGGCGCATGCGAAGAGGCTTGGAAAATAGAGGTCTGACTATTGGTTTGCAGTTGATGCACAGCCTCTGCAACACGCAGTGGGACTAATCCATCCAATCGACCATACATACGCAGCACTGGCATGGTTAACTGAGTCAGTTGCTGACGCATATCGGTCTCGGAAAGCAGTTGTAATCCGGTTAATAACGCTTGGTGAGTCGGCATTGGCCGTGCTAATACCGCTTGCTTAAGCGCTTTAATTTCTTGACGCGCACTCGGGCTACCCATGGCTTGTAAAGCAATAAACCGCTCAATCATCAAGGGTAAATCGGTTAACAACTGGTCGGTAAAGGTATCCAATACCTGTGGTTTGATTCCCCGCCATACTGGCGTCTCTTGCTCGCTGGCGGTAAATTTAGGTGACGAAGCAACCGTGACTAACTGGGTAACTCGTTGCGGGTAATGCAGCGCGATATGGGTAGCAATTAATCCCCCTAAAGACCATCCCACCCAGATCGCCTGCGACGGTGCTTGGTCCAATACCACTTGAGCGATCTCGGCTAAACTCGCTGCTGACGATTGAGCGCTATAACCATAACCGGGCAAATCCAGGATATGGACACGAAACTGGGTTTGTAACCGTTGACTGGTTTGCTGCCACACAGCACCATTCATTCCCCATCCGTGAATCAGCACCAGATCAGGCCCTTCGCCTATCACTTGCCAGTACAGCTTTTCGGTCATGTTCACATTTTCTCCTACTAAAACCCGCCTCTTAAGGCGACTATCTTCGCCATACTTTACCTCAATCTCTATCGCATCATCCGAGGTTTATTATGTCAATGTGGCGAGATCGGATATCGACTATCACCCACGCTTGGCTCACGCCAACCTGCAGCTTATGCCATCTGCCTTTAGAGCCTCAAGCGCAGCATGGTACTTGCCACGCCTGCCAAGCTTGGTATGCTCCCACCCTTCGTTGCCAGCGCTGTGGTTTACCTTGCCTAACCATCACTCCCCAATGTGGTCAATGCTTACGTTCCCCTCCCCCTTGGCAACGGCTGTTTTGCATCGGTGACTACCGATTCCCATTGAGTCACGCCATTCATCAACTTAAATATCAGCGTCAGTTTTGGCAAGCACGTCATTTAGCCGCTCGACTCTCTGAATGCATCACTGAGCCAGCTCCGCTGATCACTTGCGTCCCATTACACTGGCGCAGACAATGGCAAAGAGGGTTTAATCAAAGCGAGCGTCTTGCTCGCCCCCTTGCCAAGCACGTAGGTAGCCAGTTTGACCCGCATCTGTTTACCCGCACTCGCTCCACTCCCGCTCAACAACAATTAACCAAATCACAGCGTGAGAAAAATTTATCTGGTGCATTTCAACGTCTATCGATTCCACACGTTAACCATGTCGCTATCGTCGACGATGTGGTCACTACCGGTAGCACTATCCGACAATTATGTGATTTACTGCTTGAAGTTGGCATCGAAAGGATTGATATTTATTGCTTATGCCGCACTCCTGAGCCGAGCGATGCATTCCAGCCATAATCGAAGTAAAAAAGGGCTGGATCCTCGGCGCGACTGGAGTAGAATGGCTAGCAAATAACCTACAAAATTACTCAGGTATTCGTCGTGTCAACAACTACTATCGTTATTACTGAATCCGCTCAGTCTCATTTTGCCAAACTCTTGGCACAGCAACCCGAAGGAACGAACATTCGTGTGTTTGTGGTTAATCCCGGAACACAAAATGCCGAGTGTGGCGTCTCTTATTGTCCACCAGAAGCAGTAGAAAAAACCGATACCGTGATCCCTTTCACTGATTTTTCTGCGTATGTCGATGAACTCAGCTTACCGTTCCTCGAAAACGCTGAAATTGATTTTGTGACCGATAAAATGGGCTCACAACTTACCCTTAAAGCGCCAAACGCTAAAATGCGCAAAGTAGACGATGATGCCCCATTAATGGCGCGCGTTGAGTATGCGATTCAAACTCAAGTTAACCCTCAACTTGCTGGGCATGGCGGTCACGTGAGCTTAGTGAACATTACCGATGAGGGTATCGCTTTACTGCAATTTGGTGGTGGTTGTAATGGCTGCTCGATGGTCGATGTCACTCTAAAAGAAGGCATTGAGAAAGAACTATTGGCCCAATTTGCTGGCGAGCTAACCGCGGTACGTGATGCAACGGAACATGATCGCGGCGACCACTCTTACTACTAAATCAGAGACAAACAGCGCAGGCGTGACTTACGCTGTTTGTGTATTCCCCCTTCTCGCGGGTTGAACGTTCAGCACGATTGATGGCGTCAATATGATCCGTACGGCCAATACAGCAAGTAAAAGGGAGATATTTCCACCTATCTCATTTTCTTATATAGTAAGAATAGTTTGCCTGCCAAGGAGTTAGTGGATGTCCTCGAAAACAGCACCAGAAATTTTAGCGCAACGCGCCGTCGCCCAATCTAAACTGTTTACGATTGAAGCTCTCGACCTCCGCTTCTCGAATGGCGAACAGCGTACCTATGAGCGTATGAAGCCCAGTGGGCGTCATGCCGTCATGATGGTACCGATCACCGCTCAAGGCGATTTGTTGCTGGTTCGGGAATACGCAGCAGGCACAGAGCGCTATGAACTCGGCTTTCCCAAAGGTTTGATCGATGCTGGAGAATCCGCAGAACAAGCTGCTGTTCGCGAATTAAAAGAAGAGATTGGTATGGGAGCCGATCGTTTAATTCCGCTCAAAGAAGTGGTGCTTGCCCCCTCCTACTTCTCCAGTCGAATGACACTTTTTATTGCACAAGACCTATACTCAGATCAGTTAATTGGTGATGAACCGGAGCCACTCGAAGTCATACGCTGGCCTTTAGCACAAGCCGAAGAGTTATTAACCCATCTTGATTTTAGTGAAGCTCGCAGTATTACCGCTTTATTGCTGGCTCTTCGTCACTTGTCTATTGCCGCAAACGAATAGGAAGTATCATGCCCACAGCCAAAGATCTCTCTCATCTTTTACCTGATGTGATCAGCATTGCCCGCTCTGCAGGCCAACTGATTCTTGATATATACGAGAATAAATCTTACGAATCGTTTGTAAAAAGTGATGAAACGCCAGTCACCAGCGCCGATCTCGCCGCCCACAAATTAGTCACTGAACGGTTAATGGAACTCACTCCAGACATTCCGGTTCTTTCTGAAGAAGCCGCGAATATTGGTTTAGAAACCCGTGAAACGTGGCAGCGCTACTGGCTGGTTGACCCTCTCGATGGTACCCAAGAGTTTATTGCGCGCAGCGGAGACTTCGCGACTGTGATTGCCTTAGTGGAACATAACCGACCAGTGATGGGGGTGGTGTATGGACCCGTTTCTGGCGTCACTTATTATGCTTATCAGGGCAAAGGGGCATGGAAAATTCCCGATATGTCAGAAAGTCTGCGTATTTATAGTCATAAGCATGAGTTAGCCGGTCAATCAATCGCTATCGCCATCAGTCGCCGACAAGACATTAATCGCATCACTCAGCGTTTAAGCCATCAATGGAATTACGATTTAATCCCGCTTGGTTCAGCGGCGCTCAAAGCGTGTTTAGTCGCTGAAGGTGCGGTTGATTGTTATCTACGCCTAGGACCAACCGGAGAATGGGATACCGCCGCGACACAATGCATTGTCGAAGAGGCCGGTGGGCGGATCTTAAATACTCAACTCGATCCCCTGTCGTACAATGAACGAGATACCCTAGAGAATCCGAATTTCATCGTGTTAGGCGATGCCGATTTGCCTTGGGATGAAATATTAAAGATAAAAGATTAGCAACGTGCAGGGCATCCCCTGCACGTCCCTCTTAAACCTTCATGACCACTTTACAGACGTCCTTGTTGACTAAACGAGTAACGACCTTGGCTATCTGGACTGGGTAAATAATCTAACTGCTGAGCCAGCGATGCGGGAAATTGTGCGCCCGGCTTAAACCAAGCTTGAGCTGCAAAGCTTCGATCTGCCTGAAGCCGTAACGAAAACTCACTGCTTACTTGCTCCGTCTGTTGACCGCCCGTTATTTCAAACACACTCTGCTGACAAGTAAAATCAGCAACCACCGCTCCTAACGCTAGCTCACCAAGTGGTGAACCAACTTGACCTTGATCCCAAGTCATCACGCCTTGCGCTGTGTCACACCAAGGAGTACGGTAGCGATAATCACGTAAAGTCAGCTCCACTTGTCCTTCAAGGGTCAGAGGAATAGGTAAGGTTAAATAAGGTTGTAGCTGCTTGGCCGGTAAGGAGATCACCAGATGTTCAGCAAAAGGGCCCGACCAACCATAACCAACCACACCACGTCCTTGCCACTGTACATCACTACCCCGTCCAAAACGCACCGCTAGCCGTGCTTGGGCTTTTAACAGCGCCGACCATTGCCACTGCCATTGAATCGCCCCCGCATTCTGTTGCTGCCAACGAACTTGACTCGCGCTGCCGTTCCAAATAGTCCCTTTAACACCTTGCAAAGCTAAACCTGAAGGTAATGGAAGGTGCTTAATCACGACATGAGCGGGAAGGTGAAGCAGCGCACTAACGAAAGCGACCGAGATAAATAGACTCAAATAGCCAATAATACGCTTCATGTTATCCGACCCGCTTAAACTGTAGACGTCTGACTTCTACCATGCCCGAAACTTTACCGCGTTCGAGATCCATAAACTCAACCTCAATCCCTTGCCGCTCTTTTAAATGAGCCAACCAAGCAACCAACTGGGTAAATGGTACTGGTTGAATCCATACTTGCATACGGTCGCCACGCGGCTGCACTCTGACCAACTCAATATTGAATTGCCCAGTCGATGCGGCGATCACTTGGTTTAACGGTTGAGCAGAGCGCACCACACCGCCTTGCTGACGTAGAGCGCTAATTTGATCGGCCGTATTTTCAACCCATTGTAATAATTGGCGTTCACTTTGAATGCGAGTTTTTGCTTCCTGACTACGTTGATTGAGCGGTGCAATTGCCCCCCAATAGACGAACCCGAGCACCAAACAGAGCACCGCGACCGATAATAAGCGTTGCTCACGCTGACTAATACTTTGCCACCATAGATAAAGTGGAGTTAATTTATCTTTCATTACTCACTCCCTTCCTTAGGTTTCAAAACAAACGATCCAGATACCCGTTGCTCATTACGGCTGAGCTGACCTTGCTCGACCGAAAAGTACTCCGCTAACTTGACTCTCGCTTGTTCAAACGATTGAAAATCACTACTAGTGACATCAAGACGCACTTCACTGCGATTGCCGTCAAAACGTAAACTTTGCACTTGCATATCAGTTACACTACCAATCGTCTCTGGTAATCGGCTGAACCAACTTAGGACATCTTCACCTTGCGCTGAACCAGAGAGCGCCGTTAACTCATCCGTCATCTGTCGTCTCAAATAACTGACGGTTGGAATACGCTGCTTATCAGGAAAAATCTCTCTAAAAATACGTTCACTTTCATCACGATAGCTTTGCGCGAGCTGCGTATCTTTATGAACTTGTAAACCATAACTGGTCATCAATACCACCAGCAAAAACAGACCAGCGATAACGGCCTTACGCCAAATCAACCAATATTTATTCCAAGAGGATTTGGGCTTAAAAGGCCCAGTCAGCAAATTTATTTTATGTGTGAGCACTTGCTCAGTGAGCAGCACCAACAACGACGGGCAAGCCATCGACTGCCAGGATTGTTGCTCACTCAAGGGAAGTTCAGGTAAAGGAGTATAAGCCGTGAGAGGTAAATACTCGGTCTGATTCTTAACCCAGTCCGACGCACAAAACCACGTTAACCAGTCCTTATCAACCGATAATCCGCTATATTCGCCTTTACGTACCAGCCATTGCTCACCCATTTGACCAGCGCTTAACCCCTCATCATGCACTGGCAAAGCTAACACATCGGGGACCACTCGCTTAACGTCTAGTCCTAACGTTTGTAACTGCTCCAGCATGGTCTGTAACCAGGCACGATCAACGCCAGCAACAAAGGCTTGATCGCCTTGTTTACCTAATACGCTAAAATGCAGTTCATCAACATCTTGCGCGATCTCTTCTTCTAAAAGATAGGGAAGCATGGCGGCAAACTGCCGACTGCCTCCTGCAGGGATCGTGACTTGAGTTAACAGTAAGTCGCTGGTTGATAGCAAAACTATCGTTGAACGCTGAACCGCGTGTGGGGTCAGTTGTTCGAGTTGTTGTCCATTGCTTAGTTCACCACTGGCGATCACTTGTTGCTGAGTCGATGACCAAACTAACCAAGGGATAACTGCATTTTGTTGACTACTCAGCCGAACGATCAAGCTTTCGCTCACTGACTCCTCCATAGCGACGGCTAACTACCGTAGCATCCTTTTTATTACTACTGTAAAACAGACTACGAACACGTACTCGGGACGTATCCACCATCACCTGTGCATCCAATTCAAAATAGTGACTATCGACACTTAAATACGCCCGAGCCTCTTCACGACGCGCATTATCGACGGCCGCGATCGCAGGCTCGGCGAGAAAACTCGCCACGCTATCCCAACCATCAAAGGGGCGAGATTCTAACACAGACTTAGCGTTGGCCTCATTTAAATACGGGCTAAACATGGCCACCAATAATGGCGCTTTTTCTGGTGGTAAGGTATTGATATTTAAACGCCAATCTTGAGTCGGTAGTGCACAGACATACGATGACAACTGATGCATTGCTTCGCCACTCACTTGATACACTGCCCGCAATTCACTGGCATCGGCCAATAAACCATTTGGCGGTAAATACGCTGGTGTCATCGATTCATACAAGCTATCTTCTGCACCATTGGAGCGATTAACCCGATCATCGGCATCAATAAAATCCCATGTCGCATCAGCAATCGTTTCGGCTTGAAAATTATCAATCTCTACTTCATCCAACAACGCGCGCCATACTCGATAGAGATAAGGTGGCGTTGGTTCGTTGCTGGGCAGCAAACCAGCAAATGCATTAAGATTAAAACAAGCTTGGGCATCAACTAAACTACCCGTTACCACGCCATAATCTAGCGGATAAGTTTGATGTTGTTGAGACCAAGGCTGATTCAAACTGATCACATCACTGTCTTGATAACTCTGTTCAATCGCCGCTTTGGCTAACGCCTCCACCCCCAATGTATACCAATACGCTTGCTGATAGCCCAGTTGGTGATTAGCACGTTGAAACTGACTAAACATACGCTGCGACATCGTCGCAGCAATCGAAACCATCACCGCCAGCAGCAGCAGCACAACGATTAACGCGACACCGCGCTGGGCATTAGGACGCACCATCGGCTTCTCCTAATGAAGCGCCAGTTAATAAATAGACTCGCTCAATCTCACCATAATCTTTCAGTATTAAGCGCACGCTCACCGCTTCAGGCAACCGACGCTCCGATTCCCATTGCTCTGACCACTCTCCCCGTTGATAAAAGCGCATCGACCAGCTCTCAACCTCGCTCAACACAGGCGCAATGACTGGCTCTTGTGCAACGGGGGTATCAGGATAACGCCACCAGACTCTTTCTAGGACATGATCTTTTAAACGATAACCGACTTTAAGTACTTCACCACGCGGAAACTGTTGCTGGGGGTTATGCCAACCTAAGCGGGTAAATAACACGCCTTTTTCATCTGAATCGAGCAAATAATCTCGCCACTGGACAAGGAGTCCGGTCGGAGCTTCACCATTAGTACGAAAAGCGCGTGCCGCCATTTGTCGAAAGTCGGCGTCCATCATCACCATCGCGCGCTGTAGCTCACTCAATCGGGCTTCTCGTTGCGCAGAAACTTGATTACTCAGTTGGACCTGATAAAGCACCTGATAAGCTGCAATACTTAAACTGGCAAAAATCGCTATCGCTACCAAGACTTCGATTAAGGTAAATCCGCGTGCTTTATTTGCTGACATAGCTTCTGACCGTGACCAAAGGTTGGCCTTTTTCTGTGCTGGCAACACTGACATCAAAGGCGGATAACACTGGCGCCGTGGTCGCAATCGGCGCAACGCGCCAGTACCAAGTGCGACCAGCAAGTTCCTCTTTGCCTTCTTTTGCCGCGAGTGAAGCAGGAGTTAACATGACCTTGGCCATCTGATTATCGGCTACCATTGCCGCGAACATTTTATCTTCCAGATAACCAATCGTATTGACGTGCTGAGTCACCGCTCGAATCACACTGATCGCCGCGGTAGCAAAAATCGCTAACGCGACCAAAACTTCCAACAGCGTAAAACCGCGCTTCCTTTTACTCATCACTCTCTCCTGGTGCGAATAGGCGAATATGCCCATTATCTTCGACCACGACTTGCCAAGCTTGTTCGACGCTCTCCTGATGAGGGTAAAGCAATAAACGAAACGGGGTGATTTCACCACTAGAGAGAATAAATACTTGTGGCGCAGGTTCGCTTTGCTGTTCTTTGTACTCAGCAAACCTCTCCTCATCAAACAAAGATCCTGGGGTGAAGAGTCGGTTTTTATCCTGCCAAACGCCGCTACCGAGAACAAAATCGAGATTGAGTGAATCGGCTAAGCTAAGTTGAGCAGCAAAACCAATTTTATCGATCTTTTGCCAGCCTTTCTCGGTCAGTTGTACAAAAGTAAAACGTTTATTGGGCTCATCAATCCGTAAGCCAAAATCAAAACCACTGAGCAGTGCCTCTTCATTGAGTAACTGTAAACGCTGAAACAAGCTCTGCGCAGCCACATTAGCCTGATCATTTTGTCGAGCTGGCAACGTGGCGATCACCGCTACCGCACTGATTGAAATCAGTACCAATACGAGCATGATTTCAAGTAGCGTAAAGCCTCGGGTAAATTTCATTACTGATGACTGCTCAATGGGTTATCGGTAAGCAACAGGAATGTCACGGGATTTATTGAAAATCCTGCAAATTCCAGTTACCAATCACGGCGTTCGAACCTTCGCCACCTTCTTGACCATCCGCCCCTAAAGTAAAGACATCAATCCGACCATGATCGCCAGGGCTTAAATATTGATAATCATTGCCCCAAGGATCTTTCGGTAGACGACGAATGTATCCACCGTCACGATAATTACGCGGTTCAGGGTTTGATGGCTTAGTCACCAACGCCTCTAAACCTTGATCCGTCGTTGGGTAAACATTGTTATCCAAGCGATACATATCCAAGGCATTTTCTAAGGCAACAATATCGGTAATGGCTTTTTGTTGATCGGCTTTCTCTTTGTTACCTAATAAGTTAGGCACAACGAAACTGGCCAAAATTCCTAAAATTACCACCACCACCATCACTTCCAGTAAGGTAAAACCTGACTGTTTACTCGCTCTTCTATTCATAGTTACTCCATTTCGATCCAAGCATCGTACACCGATTAACGGCTCATTAAATTATTCATTTCTAAAATCGGCATCAAGGTTGCCATGACAATAAACAGTACCAATCCAGCCATTAACGCAATTAACGCAGGGGTAAAAATCCCCAGTGCGATATTCACCGTCGATTCAAAGTTGGCATCCTGATTATCGGCAGCACGGGTCAACATACTCTCTAATTCACCACTTTGTTCACCACTGGCAATCATGTGCAACATCATGGGCGGGAACAACTTGGTTTGAGATAAGGCTTTACGCAAGCTAGAGCCTTCACGTACGTTATCGGCCGCCAGTAAGACTTGCTGCTTAACGTATTGATTGGTCATCACATCAACCGCCACTCGCATGCCATCGAGGATCGGAATCGCACTGGAAGTACAAATCGATAGCGTGCGCGCAAAACGCGACGTGTTCAGTCCTTTGGCAATTTTGCCAATCATCGGCATAAACAGTAGCTTTTTATGCCAGTACAAACGAACGTTAGGTTTACGCAGTAACCATTTGATAAAGTAAATACTCACTAACACACTTGCTAGCAAGGTTAATCCCCACTGCTGAACAAAATCACTTGAAGAGAGCAAAAATTGGGTCGATGCAGGCAGCGCCTGTCCCATCTGTACAAATTGACCGACAATTTTCGGCACCACCGCAGCAAGTAGAAAAGCCACGATTCCAACAGCAAACACCACTAAGACAATCGGATACAACAAGGCTTGCATCAACTTAGAACGCATTTTTTGTCGGTTTTCAGCGTAATCCGCTAATCGCTCTAAAATCGCATCCAAATGCCCAGATTTTTCACCCGCAGCGACCATTGAACGAAACAGATCATCAAAGATATGTGGATAGTCGGCCAAGCTATCGGCTAACGTATAGCCTTCGGTGACTTTAGCCCGCACTGCAGCCAGCATATTACGGATCCGTGGTTTTTCCGATTGTTCAGACACGGCGCGTAAGCACTCTTCTAACGGCATCCCTGACTGAACCAACGTCGACAGCTGACGAGTCAATAAAGCCAGATCGGGTGTACTAATGCCGCGAGGTTTGACCCAACTGCTTTGTTGAGCTTTAGCTGCTTTGGCTTGCGTCTCCACCACTTCAATCGGCAGCAAACCTTGCTCTTTTAAACGTTGACGGACTTGACGAGCATTATCACCTTCGAGAATGCCTTTTTTTTTCCGGCCTTTGGCATCCAGTGCTCGATATTCAAACGCTGCCATTTACGACTCCTTGGTCACGCGCAACACCTCTTCTAATGAGGTGATCCCTTGGCGGACTTTATCCAATCCATCATCGCGAATGCTTGGCGTTTGTTCACGAATCGCTTGTTCTATCGCTTGCTCCCCCGCTTCACGGTGGATCAGCGCTTGAACCTTATCATCCACCAACATCAGTTCATGAATCCCCGTTCGTCCGCGGTATCCCTTAAAGTTGCATTTCTCACAACCTGCGGCGCGATAAAGGGTTAATGGCTCTTTTTTACTGACCGAAAACAGCTTACGCTGCTCTTTATCCGCCTCGTATGGCTGCTTACAATCTGGGCATAAAGTACGTACCAAACGCTGTGCCAGCACGCCCAACAACGAAGAGGAAATTAAAAAAGGTTCGATACCCATGTCACGTAAACGAGTAATCGCACCAATTGCGGTATTGGTATGCAACGTCGACATCACTAAGTGACCGGTCAAAGAAGCTTGCACCGCTATTTGCGCCGTTTCCAAATCACGAATTTCTCCGACCATCACCACATCCGGATCTTGACGTAAAATCGCCCGCAGACCACGAGCAAAGGTCATATCGACTTTGGGGTTAACTTGCGTCTGGCCAATACCGTCAATATCAAACTCTATCGGGTCTTCTACCGTGAGGATATTCCGTTCACTGCTATTCAGTTCTTGCAGTCCGGCATATAACGTAGTCGATTTCCCCGACCCCGTCGGTCCAGTGACCAATAAAATACCGTGTGGCCGAGCAATTAACTGGCGGAAATTATCGTGGTTGGCTTTGGTCATGCCTAAACTGTATAAATCTAACCGAGTGGCATTTTTATCCAACAAACGCATCACGACTCGCTCACCATGAGAAGAAGGCATAGTAGAAACACGCACGTCGACTGCCCGCCCGCCGATACGCAGAGAAATCCGCCCATCTTGAGGAACGCGTTTCTCGGCAATATCCAGTTTAGCCATCACCTTTACCCGTGAAATAAGCAGGGGCGATAATTTACGGCTCGGTGATAGCACTTCACGCAGCACCCCATCGACACGGAAGCGAATCGACAGTACTTTCTCAAAGGTTTCAATATGAATATCCGATGCGCCTTCTTTGATCGCCTCACCCAACATGGCATTGATCAATTTAATGATCGGCGCATCATCTTCTGACTCTAATAAATCTTCACTTTGCGGCAGCTCTTCGGCGAGAGAAAAGAAATCATCGCTATCGGCACCAATGTCTTCCATTAACTGACGCGCTTCAGATGAGTCTCGTTGGTAAACCTGGGTGATTTTGGCTTCAAATGCCTCAGCGCTGATCTCACTCAACGCAAACGGCTGTTTGATTACGCGTTTAATTTCAACCAGAGCAGGGATCGACAGTGGCGCAACGCAATACACCGTGGCATGGTGTTGCGCTTCATCCCACTCTAAAACTAACTTATGGCGCTGAGCAAAACTGAACGGTAAGCGACGAATCCGCTGCAACCCCTGCGTATCAATCACATCCACACTCATTAGTTATTATCCATTTGATCAAGAAAAGCTTGCAATTCAGCAGGGTGACGACGAGAT
Source organism: Vibrio sp. 2017_1457_13 (assembly GCF_030851525.1). Classification (NCBI taxonomy): domain Bacteria; kingdom Pseudomonadati; phylum Pseudomonadota; class Gammaproteobacteria; order Vibrionales; family Vibrionaceae; genus Vibrio; species Vibrio sp. 2017_1457_13. The sequence continues at coordinate 19,854 of NZ_VHTA01000008.1, read as the reverse complement.
TCACCATATTTCGGTAATACAGGAATATTGTTATTATCCATTAACTTGAGCCCCTGATCGGCTTTAAATAGCTGCTCAGCTCGAATATAGTTGTACTTGCGCTGAGTGATACCATCCGCGGTCATACCATCACGAATAATGGTTGGCTTAATAAACACCATTAGGTTTTTCTTTTCTACCGTGGTATTGGTCGAACGGAATAGATAACCTAATAATGGAATATCACCAAGGATCGGCACCTTGGATTCACTCTCTGCGGTACGCTCATCGATCAACCCGCCAAGCACCAGCATTTGTCCATCTTGCACCATCACCGTGGTATTCAACTGACGCTTAGCAAAACGCACATCGACCGCGCCCTGAGCACCAAGCACGTTGGAAACTTCTTGTTCAATCGAGAGCTGAACGGAATCACCTTCGTTAATTTGTGGCACGACTTTCAGTTTGATACCGACTTCTTTGCGCTCTACGGTTTGGAATGGATTATCGTTATTCGAACCAGCGGTTGAACCGGTTAATACTGGCACTTCTTCACCAACAATAAACGAGGCTTCACCGTTATCCATTACCGTAATGCTCGGTGATGATAAGATATTGGTGCTGGAGGTGCTCGATACCGCGCTGATCAGCGCCGTCCAGTCACCCATCATTACTCCAAGCGCGGCACCATTGACTCCTGATAAAGCCGAAGCAAGTGTTGAGTAGTCACCTTTTTTTGTGGTTGTCTCATTTCTTAAAAAATTACCATCTCGATCATAAACCGCTCTCGATTCAGTAGTATCTTTCGCTTGCTCTAATCCAACCATAACCTGGCCCACTTGCGCACCACTATTGCCGTATTGAATTACCGCACCGTCTTTTAATGAGCCCCATTGTACGCCGAGATTAATCCCATCACCTTCAGCCATTTCAACAATCAAAGCTTCGATCAGCACTTGAGCGCGGCGAATATCCAGTTGAGAAATCACGTCCAGCAAAGAGTTCATGATATCTTGCGGCGCAGTGATCACCAGCGAGTTGGTATCGGTATGCGCGGAAATCATCACGCTGCTACGTGATGAACTTGCACTACGCTGGCCACCTTGTTTTTCGGCCTGGAGATTTTCAGACACATCTTTCAAAACGGTAACTAAATCAGCGGCTTTGGCGTATTTCAGATAGACCACGCGGTTATTGCCTCGCGTAGCCATTTCAACATCTAACTGATTAATCAAACGTTTAATCCGCTCACGTACTTTCGGATCACCCGAAATCAAAATCGAATTGGTACGATCATCGGCAACAAATTTAGGTTGTAAAAACTCAGGTGCATTTTGAGTATTGTTAGCACGGCTCAGCGCTTCGACGATCCGCACCATTTCAGAAGCAGAAGCATTGCGCAGCTCGACCACTTCAATGTCAGTATCGCCAGCCTGATCAACGCGATGAATAATATTGGCTAAGCGATTGACCACCGCAGCATGGCCCGTAATCAAAATGATATTCGCCGGATCATAGTGCACTACGTTGCCCGCGCCCGCGTTATCAATCAACTGACGCAATAGCGGAGATAGCTCACGAACAGAAACATTCTTCACGGTCACCACTTGAGTGACGACACTGTCACCAAAAGCACGATCATCATTGCCCAGTACCGGAATAGCCGAGGTTTTAGCATCTTTAGAGCGAATCACCTTCAGTACACCGTTATCCATCTCCACCACGGCAAATCCATACACTTCAAGGACATTCAAAAAGAAGCTGTAGTACTGCTCTTCATTGAGGGTGTCGTAGCTGCGTACGTCAATTTTTCCGCGTACCGAAGGATCAACGATGATGGTTTTTTCAAGATTTCGTCCAACGATAGTAATAAACTCTTGAATATCGGTGCCTTTGAAGCTGACACTGAAGGTTTGATTCGCCTGTGCTAATGGCGCTGCAATTAGGCTTGCCACTAAAAGCCAGCTACTTTTCTTAAGCCAATGCTTCACACAATACTCCCTTAATGATTACCGCCAATTGGCTGTTAAAACTGAATATAAATATCATGCTGTTGTCCATCCCGCTCTACTGTCAGATTCAGCTCAGTCAGATCAGAAATGGACTCAAACACTTGCGTCATTGCACTCGGGTCGGTTAAATCGAGTCCATTCAGCTGCACCGCGATATCCCCATTTTGTAAACCAACGGCTTCAAAAAGCGCAGGATCTCGCCCAGCACTAACGCGATAACCTACAATGCGATCATCTTGTTTGACTTGCGACAAACTCACGTACTGAAATACCTCACGGGGATTTTGACTGATCGCCGAACGAATAGCAGCCAGCTTGTCTTCTACTACCGCTTGTGCGGCAGGCGCTGCGCGCTGAGCGACATTGTTGGCGCTCGGCTTACCATAATCGAGCCCTTCTAGCATTAGCGTTTCATCCCGACCAGCATTATCAATAATAACTCGGTCAGCCATTACCGCCTTTAACGTCACGCGGGTGCCTTCTATTTGTTCATTCAATCCGTAAGTGGCTTGCTGGCCTCGGTTAGCAATAACCGCCAAACTGCGCTCAAGCTCATTACTGGCAACGACACCAACTAAGGTTAAATTAAGACGCGTGGGCGGCGCATCGACTTGAACGGGAGCCACGACAACAGGAGCCGCTTGAGGATTATAAACGCCAAACAGATGACTATTTTGCAACGGACGAATATCCGTTCTCGCCGTCGCCACTTGGCTACTGATTGGTTTCGCCACCCAAGGTACAATCGAGCTATCTTGCTTTGGTAACAACCACACCAGTTGGCCAATGATCCAAGCGGAAAAGACAAGGCAAGTTAAAGTGAGAATGAGACTCAACGGATTCTGCCAACGAAGAACCTGCGCCATGCGCTCGCTAAAAGTCTGTTGATTAAATTCCATTGATTATTTCAATCCTTGCTGATTCATCATCCAAAGCGTTCACTAGTTATTGAGTCAGTTAATATACATCAGCTCGATAATCGGTGCGACTGACGACGTTATTTTATGATGATTATTTACCGCTTCGCTTGAAAATCTGGGAGCTTGTCTCCATAGTTTGTTGATAAATCCACTCCGAAAGCTGTGCTATCTTTACAAGATAAACACCAAAGGCGTAGCGCGAAACCGCAGACAGCGTGACTACCTTAGAGGCCACTAATAATCATGAGTTCCCCTGAACAAGCAGTTCGCTTGGATAAATGGCTTTGGGCCGCTCGATTTTATAAAACACGCGCATTAGCCCGAGAGATGGTTGAAGGGGGCAAAGTTCACTATAATGGTCAGCGGAGTAAACCCAGTAAAGCGGTGGAAATCGGTGCGATGATTACCTTACGTCAAGGTAATGAAGAAAAAACCGTTGTCATTGAACAGATTGCTCAGCAACGACGTGGCGCGGCCGAAGCACAGGCTTTGTATAGCGAAACTGCAGAGAGTATCGTAAAACGAGAACGCCAAGCGTTGCTTCGTAAGCTCAATGCTCACAACCCAAGTCCAGAACGGCGTCCAGATAAGAAACAGCGCCGTGATCTTCTCAAATTCAAACATCAATAAATTAGTCGGATCATTCACTATGACAACACAAGTAACCCCCAACAATCTATTACATCGCTATCTGTTTGAAGACTTATCGGTGCGTGGTGAATTGGTACAACTCAATGATGTTTACCAACGAATAATCACCAGTAAAGATTACCCCGTACCAATTCAACACTTACTCGGTGAGCTATTGGTCGCCACCAGCTTACTAACGGCGACGTTAAAGTTTGAAGGGTCGATCACCATGCAACTGCAAGGTGATGGTCCCGTTTCATTAGTCGTGATCAATGGCGATAATCAACAAAAGATGCGCGGTGTCGCTCGCTGGGATGGGCACATTGCCCCGGATGCCACTCTGCATCAATTAGTCGGTAACGGTTATTTAGTCATCACGATTGAACCTAAAAAAGGTGAGCGTTACCAAGGTGTCGTCGGGCTTGAAGGAGATAACCTAGCACAAGTGCTCGAAGGTTATTTCTTGCGCTCAGAGCAATTAAAAACACGCTTATGGATCCGCACTGGTGAACACGATGGCAAACCTCATGCCGCAGGCATGTTGTTACAAGTGATGCCTGATGGTACCGGTTCTGAAGAGGACTTTGAGCATCTAGAACAGTTGACGAATACTGTTAAAGATAGTGAGTTATTTGGTCTAGAAGCGACGGAGCTTCTCTATCGCCTTTATAACCAAGAAAAGGTGCAACTCTTTACACCACAAATCGTTGAGTTTGTTTGTGGCTGCTCTCGAGAACGCAGCGCCGCCGCGATCATCACTATCGCCCAAGACGAAGTAAACAGTATTCTCGCCGAAGAGGGTCAAGTCTCCTTGCACTGTGATTATTGTGGAACGACTTACTCTTTTGATAGCGCCCAAGTCAGTGAACTCTTTGCTCAGAGCGCCCCCAACAATCCAACGGTGCATTAATTTTCATCGCTCAACAAGCACGATAAAATCACCTTACAGCCAGCATTTTGCTGGCTTTTTTTGTGCGTAAACCGCCTATAAATCAAGTAAAAACCATACCGTACAGCATACTTATTTTCTTTTGAATATTAATCATTTACGCTAGCGCAAAGGTTTGCGTACACGATAGAATAGGTAATGCCAGTATCTGTGACGGGTTGCTTATAATCTTCGAAAAGGCATGGGTAATATTTGACCTAGCTCCCTGTTTTTTCGGTACCCCGTTGTTAGCATGGTAAACAGATAACAATTACAAAAAGTTACATAAAATCCCTACAAAATCCTTATAAGGAGCACCTAATGACCGTTATGGAACATACCAAGGCTGCACAATTAGATCTTACCCAATATGGAATTACCAACGCGACAGAAGTGATCCGTAACCCCAGTTACGAGCTGTTGTTCGCGGAAGAAACTCGCTCAGATTTGACTGGCTATGAAAAAGGCATCGTGACAGAGCTGGGAGCCGTCGCTGTTGATACGGGTATTTTCACTGGCCGATCACCAAAAGATAAATTTATTGTCAATGACGATACTACCCGCGATACCTTATGGTGGACTTCAGAGCACGCCAAAAATGATAACAAACCGATCAATCAAGCGGTTTGGAATGACCTAAAATCTCTTGTTACTAAACAGCTATCAGGCAAACGTCTATTCGTTATTGACGGCTATTGTGGTGCTAACCCAGATACTCGCCTTAATATTCGCGTGATTACTGAAGTTGCTTGGCAAGCTCACTTCGTGAAAAATATGTTTATTCGCCCAAGTGAAGAAGAGTTAGCGACCTTTAAAGCTGACTTTGTGGTGATGAACGGCGCGAAATGCACCAATGATAAATGGCAACAACAGGGATTAAATTCAGAAAACTTTACCGTATTTAATCTCACCGAGAAAATGCAGCTGATCGGCGGCACTTGGTACGGCGGTGAGATGAAGAAAGGTATGTTCGCGATGATGAACTACTTCCTTCCATTACAAGGTATCGCCTCAATGCACTGCTCAGCCAATATGGGTAAAGACGGCGATGTGGCGATTTTCTTCGGTCTATCCGGCACTGGCAAAACCACGCTCTCTACCGATCCGAAACGTGCTTTGATCGGTGATGATGAACATGGCTGGGATGATGACGGCGTATTTAACTTTGAAGGTGGCTGCTACGCTAAAACCATTAAACTGTCCAAAGAAGCCGAACCCGACATTTATAATGCGATTCGTCGTGATGCATTACTAGAAAACGTCACTGTGCGCGGTGATGGCTCGATCGATTTTGATGACGGTTCTAAAACTGAGAACACCCGTGTCTCTTACCCCATTTACCATATAGAAAATATTGTTAAGCCGGTCTCTAAAGGTGGTCATGCCAATAAAGTGATCTTCCTTTCCGCCGATGCTTTTGGCGTACTGCCTCCAGTATCGAAACTGACCCCTGAGCAGACCAAGTATCACTTCCTATCTGGGTTTACCGCTAAACTAGCGGGTACCGAACGTGGGATAACCGAACCAACCCCTACTTTCTCGGCGTGTTTTGGTGCGGCATTCCTGACCTTACACCCAACTCAGTACGCCGAAGTACTCGTTAAACGTATGGAACAAGCTGGCGCAGAAGCCTATCTGGTCAATACTGGTTGGAACGGTTCTGGTAAACGTATCTCAATTAAAGATACTCGTGCAATCATTGATGCGATTCTGGATGGTTCGATTGAGCAAGCACAAACCAAATCGATTCCCATCTTTAATCTAGAAATCCCGACCGCTTTACCTGGGGTTGATCCTGCGATTTTGGACCCTCGTGACACTTACGTCGATCCATTACAGTGGGAAAGCAAAGCCAAAGATCTTGCGGCTCGCTTTATCAACAACTTTGCTAAGTATACAGACAACGCGGAAGGCAAAGCATTAGTGAGCGCAGGCCCACAGCTTGATTAAGCGATTATAACTAGACTAGCCCCTCGCAATGAGGGGCTATTTTTGGCTTGAACCGCTACGCAAGATACGCCAAGCTATGCATTCGCATAATGACAGTATGAGAGAATGATGAAAAAACTGCTGACCCTGGGTATCGCGAGTCTTCTTGTCATGACCAGTGGTGTATTATTGCTCTTCGCTCTACTGCATACTCGCTACCTGACCCCTTGCGCACAATGGTTCGTTAATCAGCTATGGCCACAAACCGTCACTTTCCATCAACTCGAGTATACTTATCCACTGCACTTTCGTTTCATCAATCCAACGCTTTATCTCTCATCCAACCCTTTTCACGCCCAACAAGTAGATATTTGGCTCAACCCCCGTTTACGAAAACAGGGGCAGTGGCAAATTGATAGCCTATTAATCGATGGAGCAAATCTCTCTTCTGGACTACCGAGTTATCAATGGCCTAAGCAGTGGGCACTGCATCAGTTAGCGATACGCAATATTGATTATGTACACCATGATTGGATCATCCGCGGCCTAAGCGGTCAAATAGAGCAACCGCAATGGCCAGCAACGACCCACTCATTACCTTACGGTAAACTGCAGTTATCTGCGGAACAGGTTTATTGGCAAGGTGAAGCGTTAAGTCAATTATTGATTGACGCCGATCATCGAGCGCAACAGAGCACCATTTACGGCTTTTCCTTTGCTTGGCGACAGGCGCTTTTTTCTGGCCAAGCGGAACAGTATCCACAAGGTTGGTCATTAGTGAATGCCACCATCAATCGCTTAAATATCACCCCAAACTCACCATTACCTCCGCTGGCTTGGCGAGAGCTTATTGAAAAGCATCTATTTCATATTAATAGCTTAGATGTTCTTAATAGCGATATTCAGCAAGGTGACCTTACCTTGCATAACGTGAGTTTTTCTCTCGAGAATCTATTACTTACCCCATCTTGGTGGCAGCAAGAAAATGGCTATCTCTCCCTTAATGCCGATAGTCTGCTCTGGCAAAATCAGCAATGGAACGAACCCACGTTTAAACTGGAATTGACCCCAAAAAAAATTACGATCACTGAATTTACCGCCGACTGGCTTGATGGGCATGTTCAATTTAATGGCTTTGTTACCCCAGATGAGCTCTATCTACATCGACTGGCCATCAGCCGAAGTCGCTGGATTCAAGAGCAAATTGGTCAGTTTTCATTACCCAGTCATGCCCTCTCTACCTTAAAAAACTTACACATTGAACAGTTGAACTTAAATAACTTACAACTGATTCAGTTAGCTGACTCCCCCCATTGGCAACTCTCTGGATTCAACGCTGCTGGGCAAGGGCTGGAATTGAAGCGTCATGGACGATGGGGATTATGGAACGGGCAACTGACTTTAAGTGCGAATAATGCCAGTATTGAACAAACACTAACCTCACAAGCGATTGTCGAGGTTAGTAGCCACAATGGCTTTGGGCATATCACTCGAGCTTTTTTCCCTCTCGAACAAGGGTATCTTGATGCGACAGCACGTTGGGATACCACAACAGCCAGTGCGCCTTGGCAACTCGAATTGCATGCCGATGGCCTACCACTGCAGCTTTTTAAGCATTGGATTCCACTGCCATTAAACGTCGATGCTTTAGCTGAGTTTACTGTTACCGCACAAGGGCTGGCGGGTGATTACCCGATGTTCAGCCACTCCTTAACTGGGCAACTTAATGGCTACTTGCGTCAAGGAATCTTTACTTATCAACATCATGATACACTGGTGGTTCAACCTTTTGAATCAGATGCCATTCAGCTAACGGCTGACCGAGGACGATTACAACTACCACCAATCTCACTATCCGGTCCTAAATTGAACGCCAAGCTTGATGGGCAGTTGGATCTATTAACCCCCGACCAAGCCAAGCTTGAACTTCATTTATGGCAAGATTGCACTGAGCATCACTTCGATCTATTACGAGAACAACAGACGACACAAGTTAACGCACCATGCCGATCAACGGCGAATCCATCGACAAGATAAGTAATCTCACTGATATGGATAGATCACCATGCTTAAACAAGGAACCATTAAGCCCGAGCGTTATCAATGATCGTCAAATAATCGGGGATGAGCATATAGGTGCCAATAAATTCTACCGCATCTTTAGTACCACTACTGATATCCACTTTGACCACAATACGTGCTTTTCTCCCTGAAGCCAGACGATCAAGATCACCGCTGATCCCATCTAATGAGGTCGATGCAACGGGATTATGTACCACGGGATGCCGATAACGAATACGGCTATCAACCAGCACAATGTCCCCTTGCAGATTACGCTCACGCATTAATAACCAAGCCATTCCCCACCCCGTCAGAGTGGCCAAAGTGAACGCCGAACCAGCGAATAACGTATTGTGAGGATTTAAATTAGGGTTAAGCTGCGCACTGCATTGAAACTGATACCCGGTATACTGTTGGACTTTAATGCCCATCTTGTCACTGATCGGAATATGTGTCGCCCAGCGTTCTTGTAACTCTGTACACCACTCTGGTTTACGCAATACATCGGCCATCGGATCTAGCGGTTTAACCATTTGCTGATGACGCACCGGGCCTCGCTCATCCGTTAAAGGTCCTCGTCGCTCAAAGCCATTTTGTGCATAAAAAGCAATCGCATCTTCGCGAGCATTACACACTAAACGCTTCGCTCCTTCCTGACGAGCTAAAGACTCAAGTGCCACTAACAACAAGGATCCCATGCCTTTATTACGCGCACTAGACTTCACCGCCATGTAGCGAATTTGCCCTTCACTGTCAGGAGTGATATAGACCCGACCAATCGCAATCGGTCGTCCTCGTCCATCGACAATCATTCGATGATGACTCATGGGATCGTATTCATCACGCTCTGAACCTAAGGGCATTCGCCACGGCTCACGCAGCATCTGCCAACGAAAATGGTAATACTTGTTGAGCTGGTTTTCCGTCTTGGGAGTGATAAGCTTAAACATTGATTCCCTTCCTAAAGCGCTATTTCGCTCAGATTAAGTCTGTAACCAAAAAGTCACTGGACCGTCGTTAATAAGTGAGACTTGCATATCCTTCGCAAAACGTCCTCTCTGCGTCGGTAAAATGGTCGCACATAGATCTGAAAAATAATCGTACAGGCGTTCCGCGTCTTGTGGTGCAGCCCCACGTGAGAAACCGGCTCGGGTGCCTTTTTTGGTATCAGCGGGCAGCGTAAACTGTGAAACGACCAAAACACTACCACCAACATCTTGCACGCTAAGGTTCATTTTACCGGCTTCATCTTCAAAAACGCGATACTGCGTGACCCGCTCAACCAAACGCTTCGCCTTAGCCTCATCATCATCACGCTCGACTCCCAGTAACACCAATAAACCGCGCTCAATTTGTCCGACGACGTCACCATCGACGCGAACCGCAGCTTCACTCACCCGTTGAATTAAAGCGATCACTTGGATCTCCTTGTGGTTTCTCTGCTAATTTATCTAATCGAGTGGTTGAGTCTACCACGTTAGGCTCGCGCTTCCATTGCTCACTTTCACCTAAAGCGGCAGTAAACTCGGCACCAATCAGTACAATCAACCAACATAAATATACCCAGACGAATAAAATCGGTATCGCTGCGAGTGCTCCATAAATCAATTGATAAGACGGAAATTGGGTAATATAAGCGGCAAAGGCTTTTTTGCTTAACTCAAACAACAGAGCGGCAACAAATGCTCCGGATAGAGCGTGAACGAGGCGAACTTTTTTATTGGGCACCAAAACATACAAACCCACAAAGGCAAAGAAGGACAATAAAAAAGGCAAACGGCTTAAAAACAGTCGAAAAGCACCGCTAAACGCTTCACTTTCCACTAATTTCAAAGACGTTACATAGGAGGTCACAGCAATGCTCGTGCCGACAAGAATCGGCCCCAAGGTCAAAATCATCCAATACATAGAAAATGAAAAGACGACTCGCCGCTTATTGCGTACTCGCCATATAAAATTCATATTTTTATCGATATTTGAGATCAGCATTAACGCGGCGATAAATAAGAAAGCCCCACCAACAGCAGTCATTTTTCCCGTATTAGCAACAAACTGCAGTAAAGCGTTACTCACCGCATCGCCGGCCGCAGGAACAAAGTGAGTGATGACAAACTCTTGGATAATTTCCCCTACATTATCAAAAATGGCAAACGAGGAAAGAATGGATAACAGCACCGTTAACATCGGCACAAGCGACAATAAAGTAATATAAGCTAAATAGCCGGCATTAATGTTGATTCGGTCATGATTCATTCGATTGAGCAAGTAACGCATAAACTGCACACTTTGCTTAAATAACGTCTCTAATGCCACAATGTGACTCCTAGTTGGTCCTGTTCGATATAATCTAGTGTACTGAAAAATTGACGCTATTACCTCTCCACCAGCACAACATCTTATGTCAGGATATCCTTAAACGCATCATCCAACGCTTCATCCCCCTTGATTAGACATCACTCTCACACCAAGCCAACTCGCGATATAAAAAAACCCTTAGCCTTTACAGGATAAGGGTTTTCACTGCCATCATGACCATTAATTAGCCACGAGAGGCACGTTTACGCTCGTTTTCGGTTAGGTGTTTCTTACGAATACGAATGCTCTTTGGCGTCACTTCAACCAATTCATCATCATCAATGAACTCAAGTGCTTGCTCAAGAGTAAATTTAATCGCAGGGGTTAGCACCTGAGCTTCATCCGTACCAGAAGCACGTACGTTAGTCAGCTGCTTGCCTTTTAGACAGTTTACGGTGAGATCGTTAGAACGATTATGAATACCAATCACTTGACCTTCGTAGACTTCGTCAGCATGCTCAGTAAATAAGCGACCACGCTCTTGCAAGTTAAACAATGCGTAAGTTAATGCCTTACCCGTTGCATTAGAAATCAGCACGCCATTGACTCGCTGACCAATATCACCACCTTTGTGAGGGCCATAATGATCAAACGTATGATAAAGCAAACCTGAACCTGACGTTAATGTCATAAACTCAGTTTGGAAACCAATCAGTCCACGAGAAGGCATCACAAAGTCTAAACGAACTCGGCCTTTACCGTCTGGCGACATATCTTTCATCTCGCCTTTACGTAGACCAATTTTCTCCATGATCCCGCCTTGATGCTCTTCCATCACGTCGATAGTCACGGTCTCAAACGGTTCCATTAACTGGCCATTTTCTTCTTTAAGAATAACTTCTGGGCGTGAAACCGCTAATTCAAAGCCTTCGCGACGCATGTTTTCGATCAAGATAGAAAGGTGTAATTCACCACGACCAGAAACACGGAATTTATCGGGATCTTCGGTTTGCTCTACACGAAGTGCCACGTTATGCACTAACTCTTTCTCAAGACGCTCAAGAATATTACGTGAAGTAACGAACTTACCTTCTTTACCGGCAAAAGGAGAAGTATTTACTTGGAAAGTCATGGTCACTGTAGGCTCATCAACGCTCAATGGTGGTAATGCTTCAACGGCATTAACATCACAAATCGTATCCGATATCTTCAGCTCACCCAATCCAGTAACCGCGACGATATCACCAGCAGTGGCCAGTTCGGTTTCCGTACGTTGTAAACCAAGGTATCCGAGTACAGTACCGACTTTACCGTTGCGTTTTTTACCATCAGCAGAAATAACCGTTACTTGTTGGTTAGCTTTTACGCTACCACGAGTCACACGGCCCACACCGATAACGCCAACGTACGAGCTATAATCAAGTTGTGAAATTTGCATCTGTAATGGACCAGAAAGATCCACTTGTGGAGGCTCCACATTATCGACGATGGCTTGGAACAATGGTTCCATGTTTTCACCAATAACACCTTCTTCTAAGGTCGCCCAACCGTTCAGTGCTGAAGCATAAACCACTTGGAAATCCAACTGTTCATCACTTGCACCTAGATTATCAAACAAGTCAAACACTTGATCCATTACCCAGTCAGGGCGAGCACCTGGACGGTCAATTTTATTGATAACGACAATCGGCTTTAAGCCATGAGCAAAAGCTTTTTGAGTCACAAAGCGTGTTTGTGGCATAGGACCATCAACAGCATCGACAATCAAGCAAACACAATCAACCATAGACATAATACGCTCAACTTCACCACCGAAGTCAGCGTGTCCAGGGGTGTCTACGATGTTAATACGGTAATCGTGCCAATTGATCGCGGTATTTTTGGCAAGAATCGTAATACCACGTTCTTTTTCAATATCGTTCGAGTCCATGACTCGCTCTTCAGCGTCACCGCGAGACTCTAAGGTACCCGACTGCTGGAGTAGTTTATCCACCAAGGTCGTTTTGCCGTGGTCAACGTGCGCGATGATCGCGATGTTTCTTAGTTTTTCAATTTGTGGAGTAGCCATGGAGTTTTGCTTCACTTATTTTACACAGATAGCTCGTTTCTACGGGAGTGCACAAACGTAGCCAAAATTTTCGTTAAAAAAATGGTCAATAATGTACCAGATTTTGGCGAAAAACCTAGAAAAATGTGATCTATCACGCTCAATATTGTCCCATTACATCCTAGTCGTCGTTCCAGCTTAATTCAAACCCGATCCCCACACAGAAATGAAGATTGACAAAGCCATGAATAATCGGCTGAATGAACAAGCTTTGTTAGCCGTAGTGAGCAACGCTACCGTATTGCACCACAAAAGTGCAATACGTGATCTTTTTGGTGCAACAATACGCACCAAACTCACCCATCAAAACACAAGCAATTGATTTTATGGACAATAAAAACTGGCACGATTATCGCTTAGATAAATACAGTACGGATTAAGCTTGATGAAAAAACATTAATCTGTGCTGATTTCATTTTGATTCGAGCCCAAACCGCTTTATTTAACACTGGAGGTTATCCAAGATGTCAGTAGAAAACGTACTATCGCTGATCCAAGAAAACGAAGTTAAGTTTGTTGACTTACGCTTTACCGATACAAAAGGTAAAGAGCAACATATCTCTATTCCTGCTCACCAAATCGACGCAGACTTCTTCGAAGAAGGTAAGATGTTCGATGGTTCATCAGTTGCTGGCTGGAAAGGAATCAATGAATCTGACATGGTGATGATGCCTGACGCATCCAGTGCCGTGCTTGACCCATTTACCGATGATGTCACTCTCAATATTCGTTGTGACATTCTTGAACCAGCCACGATGCAAGGCTACGACCGTGACCCACGCTCTATTGCTAAGCGTGCCGAAGATTATATGCGTTCAACCGGTATCGCAGATACCGTTCTTGTCGGCCCAGAGCCAGAATTTTTCCTCTTTGATGACGTAAAATATACCAACAACATGTCTGGTGCGTCATTCAAGATTGACGATATCGAAGCGGCTTGGAATACAGGTGCAGAAATTGAAGGTGGTAACAAAGGTCACCGTCCAGGCGTAAAAGGCGGTTACTTCCCTGTTGCTCCAGTCGATTCATCACAAAACATCCGCTCTGCGATGTGCTTGATCATGGAAGAAATGGGCTTAGTCGTTGAAGCACATCACCATGAAGTGGCCACCGCAGGTCAAAACGAAATCGCGACTCGATTTAACACGTTGACCACAAAAGCAGACGAGATCCAAATTTACAAATACGTTGTACATAACGTTGCTCATGCGTTTGGCAAAACCGCGACCTTTATGCCTAAACCTCTCGTTGGTGATAATGGGTCAGGTATGCACGTACACCAATCACTAGCAAAAGATGGCGTCAATTTATTTGCGGGTGACAAATACGGCGGTCTCTCTGATCTTGCCCTGTATTATATTGGCGGTATTATCAAACACGCCCGTGCTATTAACGCTTTCGCTAACCCATCAACTAACTCGTACAAACGTCTTGTTCCAGGGTTTGAAGCACCAGTTATGCTTGCTTATTCAGCGCGTAACCGCTCTGCATCGATCCGTATCCCTGTCGTGCCAAGCCCGAAAGCGCGTCGTATCGAAGCTCGCTTCCCAGACCCAGCAGCAAACCCATACCTTGCGTTCGCTGCACTGCTAATGGCAGGCCTTGATGGTATCAAAAATAAAATTCATCCTGGTGAAGCAATGGATAAAGATTTGTACGACTTACCAGCAGAAGAAGCCGCTGAGATTCCCAAAGTCGCCGAATCTTTAGAAGTCGCGCTAAAAGCACTTGACGAAGATCGTGAGTTCCTGACCGTAGGTGGCGTGTTCTCTGATGATTTCATTAACTCTTATATTGCTCTGAAATCAAAAGATGTTGAGCGTGTCAACATGGCCGTTCATCCACTTGAGTTTGAACTTTATTATTCGGTGTAATCAGCACCTAATGTAAATCTCAGCTTATTTTGCAACGTAATTCTAGGCTCGCCTCGCAGGCGGGCCTTTTGTTTATTTGGCTTTCTTTCTATTCACTTTAACATCGTCATCGTCTAACCAAACAGGAGCATAACCGTCAAACCTAATACCTAATTCGGTGCTCACTAGCTCCATTGCACCATTTCTGAGCAAATAAGCCGTAAAATATGAGGTAAAAAATGAATCCGATATTTATCGTGTGTTTACTGATCTACAGCGTGCTGTTGCCAATCACCTGTCATGCACAAACGGCGTACGTTTGGGAAGATGAACACGGGATTGTTCATTTTAGTGATTTTGCTCAGAGCCCACATGCTCAATTAATTACCTTATCAGTCGACGATCATCTTGCTCCCGAGCCTCAATTTAGTGAAGCAATACCAATCGATGACCCCCTACCAAGTAAAACCTCTCAACCTAGCCGCTCCGAGTTGCCAGCCTTAGCACTACAGATAATCTCGCCACTTGATCAACAAACGATTCGTGATAACCAAGGACGAATTAAAGTTGTCGTTGAGTTAAGTCACCCTTTGACAACCCATCAGCACCTACAACTGATGCTTAATAACCAAGCCTATGGTGCGCCTAATACGCAAAATTATTGGGAGTTAAAAAATATCGATCGAGGTGAACATCGTTTGATGATTCAAGCAATTGAAAACGGCAAGGTTATTGCATCAACTAAGTCAGTAACGGTTTATTTACATCGAGCTGCGCGGCATTAATCGGTCATTGTATGATCTCATACTGAGTGAACAAACCATAGCAAGCTGATATCTCATGCTTTATCAATGCAAAAGGGTGACAACACCTCGTCAGCCAATGCCGCGATAACTGGCAGCCATGAGAAATGAAGACTCTCGCTCTTATTTAAGCTTTTGCTTTTTATTCCGTTGCGCCATACTGAACTATCGGCCGCACCAAACTGGTGCAATGTATCAATGGGTAATAGGATGCCGCTGTGAATCTAGACCGAAGTGAAGCGATATTAAATAATCTCGTCACCGCAACGTTGTTACTCGATGAGAACTTATCTGTTCGTTATGCTAACCCTGCGGCGGAGCAACTCTTCTCGCAAAGTGCTAAACGTATTCTTCATCAATCATTGTCTGCACTCGTACAACATGCCTCGCTTGATCTCGCTTTATTAACTCAACCATTACAAAGCGGACAAAGTATTACCGACAGTGACGTCACGTTTGTAGTGGATGGCAAACCACTGATGCTAGAAGTCACGGTAAGCCCTTTCTCATGGCAAAAAGAGCTCATGCTATTGGTTGAAATGAGGAAGATTGGTCAACAGCGACGTTTAACACAAGAACTCAACCAACATGCTCAGCAACAAGCAGCAAAGTTATTGGTGCGAAGTTTGGCCCATGAAATTAAAAATCCGTTAGGAGGATTACGCGGCGCAGCGCAACTACTCGAGAGAATGCTTCCTAATCGTGAACTAACTGAATATACGCAAATCATTATTGAACAAGCCGATCGTTTAAGAACGCTAGTCGACAGGCTACTTGGCCCCCAAAAACCTGGAAAAAAAACGCATGAGAATTTACATGTTATTCTAGAAAAAGTAAGGCAATTGATTGAATTGGAAACAACCCACTCAATCACCATTGAAAGAGATTATGATCCGAGTCTACCTGAGCTATTGATGGATACCGATCAAATTGAACAAGCACTATTAAATATTGTTAGTAACGCTGCGCAAATTCTCGCTCACCAACCTTATGGAATGATTACGCTGCGTACCAGAACCGTGCATCAAGCCAATATTCACGGTCATCGTCATAAATTGGCCGCTAAAATTGAAATCATCGACAATGGTCCTGGCATCCCTCTTGAATTACAAGATACCTTATTTTATCCCATGGTGAGTGGCCGAGAAGGAGGAACAGGACTAGGACTGTCCATCTCACAAAACCTCATTGATCAACACAATGGAAAAATTGACGTTGAAAGCTGGCCAGGGCGTACCGCATTTACCATTTATTTACCCATTTAACCTGACCAGGATCCGGTCGAATAAAAAGGAGAACAAACATGAGCAAAGGATACGTCTGGGTGGTTGATGATGATAGCTCAATCCGCTGGGTTCTCGAAAAAACCTTAGCCGCAGCCAATATAAAATGTGAAACTTTTTCTGATGCAGAAAGTGTCCTAATGGCGTTAGAAAGAGAAACACCAGATGCACTGATCTCTGATATTCGAATGCCTGGCATGGATGGTATTGAGCTACTTAACCAAGTCCATTCTCGTACGCCTGAATTACCGATCATTATTATGACGGCTCATTCTGATTTAGATGCAGCCGTGAATGCGTATCAGAAAGGCGCTTTTGAATATCTCGCCAAACCTTTTGACGTCGATGAAGCCGTTACCTTAGTCGAACGAGCGATGGCACACGGACAAGAGCAGCGCACGACTCAAGTACAGCACACAATCTCAACCTATAGATCACCTGAAATTATTGGCGAAGCACCGGCGATGCAAGAGGTGTTTCGAGCGATTGGCCGACTTTCCCGTTCCTCCATCTCGGTACTGATTAATGGAGAGTCAGGAACAGGTAAAGAATTGGTCGCTCATGCTTTACATCGTCATAGTCCTAGAGCACAAAAACCATTTATCGCCCTTAATATGGCTGCCATTCCGAAGGACTTGATTGAATCCGAACTGTTTGGACACGAAAAAGGGGCTTTCACTGGAGCAAATAGTGTTCGTCAAGGGCGCTTTGAACAGGCCAACGGGGGAACTCTCTTCCTTGACGAAATTGGTGATATGCCACTTGATATACAAACACGATTATTACGAGTCCTTTCTGACGGACAATTTTATCGCGTTGGTGGACACCTAGCTTTAAAAGTTGATGTTCGCATTGTGGCTGCAACCCATCAACACTTAGAAAAATTAGTTCAACAAGGAAAATTTCGTGAAGACTTATTTCATCGCCTTAATGTGATCCGAATTCACATTCCGGCTTTACGTGAACGGCGACAAGATATTGAAAAACTGACTAAACATTTTTTAGCATTAGCAGCAAAAGAGCTCAGTGTAGAAATGAAAACATTGCATCCTAAGAGTGTTGAAATTCTTAATCGCTTGGATTGGCCAGGTAATGTAAGGCAACTAGAAAATATGTGCCGATGGCTGACAGTAATGGCCAGCGGCAGTGAAGTTTTGCCAAGCGACTTTCCGCCAGAGCTACTCCAACAACGTAAAGCAGTAGAAACAACAACGGATATACATTGGCAAGCTCAGCTTGAGGTCTGGGCAAGATCCGCATTAGCGGCTGGTGAAACCGATCTTTTAACCCATGCTCAACCAGAATTTGAACGTATCCTATTAGAGGTAGCGCTCGATCATACTCACGGCCATAAACAAGAGGCAGCTAAAGTATTAGGCTGGGGACGCAACACCTTAACGCGTAAATTAAAAGAGCTTTACTCGTAAGCTATCAACACTTTCAGTAAACAATAACAAAATAAAGATGAATTGTGCAGATTCCCAAGCTCGTCTTACTGACAGACATGCGTTTGGTTTTTATACTTGATTGACAATATGACTTGGAAAAATGCCATGATAACCAAAAACTTCCCTCTTACCGATTTACATCGCCATTTAGATGGCAACATACGCACTCAAACCATTCTTGACCTAGGTCGTAAGTTTAATATCGCACTGCCTGCCAATACGGTAGAAGGCTTAACACCTTATGTACAAATCGTTGAAGCAGAGCCTTCGTTAGTCGCTTTCCTATCCAAATTGGACTGGGGAGTTGCGGTACTAGGTGATTTAGAGGCATGCCGTAGAGTCGCCTATGAGAATGTAGAAGATGCTTTACGTGCTCAGATTGATTATACCGAATTACGATTTTCACCTTACTACATGGCCATGAAACATAATCTTCCTATTGCTGGTGTCGTTGAAGCCGTCGTGGATGGTGTACAAGCTGGGGTTCGCGACTTCGGGATTCAAGCTAATCTGATTGGTATTATGAGCCGAACTTTCGGAACCGATGCATGCCAGAAAGAATTAGAGGCGATTCTTAGCCAAAAAGATCATATTGTCGCAGTCGATCTTGCTGGTGATGAATTAGGACAACCTGGAGAGCGCTTTGTCCAACATTTTAAACAAGTTAAAGATGCAGGGTTACATGTCACAGTACACGCTGGAGAAGCCGCTGGTCCTGAAAGTATGTGGCAGGCGATTAAAGAATTAGGGGCTACACGTATTGGCCATGGCGTCAAAGCGATTAACGATCCCAAGCTGATGGATTATCTGGCAAAACATCATATTGGTATTGAATCTTGTCTAACATCTAATATTCAAACCAGTACGGTTGAAAGCTTAGAGAAACACCCAATTAAACTCTTTTTAAATCACGGTATCTTGGCTTGCCTTAACACAGATGACCCTGCTGTAGAAGGTATAGAACTTCCTCACGAATATCTGATCGCGGCGCCTAAAGCGGGCCTTAGTAACGAACAGATTTATCAGGCACAGAAGAATGGTGTAACACTTGCCTTCTTATCTGAAAGTGAAAAACAGACGTTAATAAACAAAGTCGCCGCACGCCACTAGGCCAATATAAAAAAGGCCAATAATATAAAAAATAAAAAAGATCGAAACATTCGATCTTTTTTATTGAAATTTAATCAGGTGCGTAACGCAAAAAAGCCGCTAATAAATTAGCGGCTTTTCAAATAGTGGCGGAGAGATAGGGATTTGAACCCTAGGATAGCTATTAACCATCGCCGGTTTTCAAGACCGGTGCTTTCAACCACTCAGCCATCTCTCCACAATTTTTAATCCACAAGAAAATAATATTTGCTCATGGTCGGCCGCTTATTAAGCGGCAAAATTAAAGCCTGGCGATGTTCTACTCTCACATGGGGAGACCCCACACTACCATCGACGCTGTTTCGTTTCACTTCTGAGTTCGGCATGGAATCAGGTGGGTCCAAAACGCTATGGTCGCCAAGCAAATTTGGTTAATTCGGAAAGCTGTTTTTCATTCTCTACACATTCAATGCACTTCTTTGAGTCCACCAAAACCCCTTGGGTGTTGTATGGTTAA